>JBGSMH010000515.1:0-1974 GCA_041740275.1 Phycisphaerae bacterium | reverse complement strand
CGCAGGATCGAGCACATCCGCCTGGTGCGTCGCCTGCAACTGTTCATCGACCGGTTTGCTCCCGATCGGGCGGGGTTTGGTCCCGCCGGGAACGCCGGTGTAATAGTGGAATGTTGCGTTGCCGGCGCGGATGGTGTCGCCGTGGGTGAGTTTCTGTTCGACGACGACCAGTTCGTTATTGACCGCCGTCCCGTTGCGCGAACCCAGATCGCGGACGTACACGCCGTCCTTGCGTTTTTCGACCACGGCGTGATGTCGCGACAGCCGATCATCGTTCATCGAAACGGTGTTCCCGGCCTGGCGACCGATGGTGATCGGCTTTTCGCGTACCTCCAGCCGACGCGGGCCTTTGTCGGATTGGAACTCAATGTAAGGCATGGTGGGTCCTACTTGGTCTCGATCCTCGGAAATAGCACCTCTGCCGTCCCCAATTGATGACCGGCGGGCAAATCATCGCGCAGCAACTGCTGAATCGATACTTCATCCATCGCCACATTCAACTGCGTCAGCCCCGCCAGCGCCTTTTCGGGCAGAACGGGCAAGAGCGCCGCGAGGATGCGTTTGCAGGATTGGGCGCACAGATTCAGCACCGTATCCAGTTCGGCCGATTTTGTCGGGTCTTTGGCGAGGCTGAACGGACGCGTGACATCGATATACCCGTTGGCGGCGCGGGCGAGTTCGATCGGGAGCAAAACGCACCGCTGCAAATCGACGCTCTCGTATGCCTCTGCCAGCGAATCGCAAAGTCCTGCGATCTGCGTCTGAAGCGCTTTGTCGGTCTCCGTCAGCGCTCCTAGTGCCGGGACTTTACCTTCACGATATTTGCCGATCATGTTCAGCGTACGATTGAGCAGATTGCCGACGACATTGCCCAGTTCCGCGTAAGCGGTGACAAACTCTGCGTCTTTCCAGTCCAGATCGCTCCCAAACGGTGCGGCCCGCAATAGGTAATAGCGCAGGGCATCGAGCGAATACGTCCCGATGACGCTTCGCAACTTTTCGATATCAACAAAGTTGCCCAGCGTCTTGCTCATCTTTTTGCCTTCGCTGGTCCACCACCCGTGGGCGAAAACCATTTTCGGCAAAGGCTCATTCAACGACAGCAGCATCGCCGGCCAATAGACCGCGTGAAACCAGAGGATCTCTTTCCCGATCAGATGGATATCGACCGGCCAAAAGTTCTTGTAATTTTCACCGTCGGGATAGCCCAACGCTGTCACATAGTTGCTGAGTGCATCGACCCAGACATACAGCACATGCTTCGGATCGTTCGGCAGCGGGATGCCCCAGGTCAGGCTCGATCGCGAAATCGACAAATCGTCCACGCCCTGCTTCAGCTTGCTCAGCACCTCGTTCTTGCGCGATTCGGGCCTGACCAAAAGCCGGTCCGATTCGATCGCGGCGGTCACCTGGGGGATGTATTTGCTCAGTTTGAAGAAGTACGTTGGCTCTTTGTAACGCACCAGCGGACGCCCGGAGATCGTCGATTTGTAGTCGGCGTCTTTGGCGTTGTTCTCGGTGACAAATTCTTCCTGGCCTTCGTCGTACCACCCTTCGTACGCACCCAGATAGATGTCGCCGCTGGCGAGCATTTTTTCGACAATTTGGGTCACACCGGCTTTGTGGCGATCGGATGTGGTGCGAATAAAATCATCGTGGCTGACTTTCAGCTCTTTCCACAGGGTTTCAAAGACTGCGACATTTTGATCCGCCAGTGCCTGGGGCGTGATGTTTTTCTCGGCCGCCGTCTTGACCATCTTCACGCCGTGCTCATCGGTGCCAGTGAGAAACCAAGTTTTTTGCCTGCAAAATCGGTGATATCGCGCCAGCACATCGGCGCAAAGGGTGGTGTAAACGTGACCCAGATGCGGCTCGCCATTGGGGTAATAGATCGGTGTGGTGATATAGAAGCGGCTGTTCATCCGAGCGTAGGTTTAACACGAAGCAGCGAAGAAACGAAGCCCGCGTCTCCGT
>JBGSMH010000514.1:0-5241 GCA_041740275.1 Phycisphaerae bacterium | reverse complement strand
CATCCCTCACCCCCGCCGAGACCTGGCCGACGGTGTTGAGCGTCAATAGTTCTCAAAAGAACTGGACAATTGATCTCAATGCCGGCCAAAACGTCACGCTCGCCGCCGGAGATGTGGACGGCGGGGCGATTGAGACGGAGTTGATCCTCATCGGTCCCAACAACAAGGCGATTCGCCGAAGTGTGGGCGAGGTCGGATCTTTCATCAGCTACAACGCGCCGGTGACCGGCACCTATCGCGTGCGGGTGCGGGATGTCGGTCGCAACGATTTTGGCAATGTGCAGGTGACGGCGTTTAAGCATGTGCCGAGTCTCACCGACAGTGACGACGCGTTCGTTGCAGAATCCGGTCGGCGTCGCCCGGCGACAATCGAGCAGGGCGATCTGGACGTCTGGACACTGACGGCTCAGCAAGGGCAGTTTCTGTCGATTATCGCGACCCGGCATGACACGGAACCGAACCTGGATGTGGGCGTCCTATTGATCGGGCCTGATGGCAAAGTAATCACTGGCGGAGAGGCCGCTGGCGGAGTCAAATTTGATCTGCCCGACGCTGACGCCGGAACATATTACGCAGTGGTCTACGAAGCCGGGGCCGATACTGACGGCCGCTATGGATTTTCTTTCGCACGTGTGCCCGGCGATCAATATCCCGGCGACCCCGATACCGCAACACCATTGGTCAATGGCATCAGCCGCGCCGGCGACATGCCGACAGGGGACTATGACGTCTGGGGCTTCGACCTGACGGCAGGCAACAATTTCAGCGTGACCGTGACGCAAAGCGGTGCCGGGCTAAATCCGGAATTGGTGCTGATCGATCCGACCGGCAATCCGGTTGCATCGACGAACGGCAACACCAGCACCACGCTTAACTACACGATCACGTCGACCGGCAAGTGGTGGGTGCTGGGTCGCGATCGAGAAGCCGACACGGGCGGGTTTTTCTCCATCATCTACACCACTTGACCTAACTGGGTTGAGTTATTTGGGAGTGCCAACCCATTTGGCGATGACGAAGGTCTCACCGGGCTGGATAAACGACCCGAATGGCCCGCCACCTCCGCGCCCGGGTGTGCGTCCACCGGGCCCACCACCACCCGGTCCACCGGCACCGCCGGGTCCGCCCCGACCCATCCGGGACATCGGATTGCGCGTCTCCGGTTCGACCGGCGGTTTGGGTGTTTCAACTCGCTTGATGATCTCAAACTCTTCCCGCTTGGCCAGCGGTAACAAGCGTGACAGCTCGTTCTCCCGCGCGATCACATACACCGCATTCTTGCCCGCCCAGGTATCGACATCATCTTCAAATTTGATCTGTTTTTCGCGATCCGAGCCGGTGTAGAGCTTGGCGCGGGCCTCGCGTTTGGCTTGCTGCTGCGGCGAGGGCAGATCGCTGGTGTCGTCGCCCGCACCTCCGAAGCCAAGGATGTTGCCGATCGGACGCCCACCACCAGGACCGCCACCACCGCCGCCTCGTGCGCTGATCACTGAGGTGTCGGCCAGTTTCCATTTGCGGACAAAATCCAGTTGCTGCAGCAAGGACGAATCCGCGATCACCACGCTCCCGGCCGGGGCGACCTGGTCCAGTTCGCGCGTCGCCAGCGCGAGTAATGACTTTCGCTCAAACGACCTGCCGATGTCATCCCGCATGCTCGGTCCGTACATCAAGGTTTGCATCGCCAGAACCACCAGCGGGATCGTCACCCGCGCTGGCGTGGGCAGGTTTGATAACGCCAGCGACATCACCCACACCCCGGCGATCACAAACAGCGGCACGATCGGCACGAGAAACCGCATCGCCCCTGCGACATTGCCGCCCATCCCGCCCGCGCCCACGCCCATCGCCCAGTAGTACGCCATGTAGACCAGTAGGAACGGGATTGTCGATGTCAGCAGCAGGACGCCGATCGATCGACGGCCGACGACAAAAAGCATGCACATCATGCCGATAAGTCCGAGCGCGAACATCATCCCCAGTCCGCCTGATTGCAGCATTTGCAGATAGGGCAGGCCGTGGTCGAGCAGGTTCTGAAAGCTGAAGCCGGTCTGTTCGTTGGTTAGTGCGTAGCCGGTTTTCCAGAACGCCCCGAAGAGCAGTTGGTTACGAATCAGCAGCGGCAGGATCGGGATCATTGCCCCCACAAAGGCCGCGAGGTAGTGCTTCCATATCCCCGGCGTACGTCGAATGTGCAACAGCAGGAAGATCCCGACCGCGATCGCCACCACCGCGTCGGCGTAGCGCGTCGAGGGGATCCATCCTAAAAACAGCCCGGCGGCAAAGACATCGATCAATTTGTGTTGATCCGACCAGCGGATGAGAAAATAAAAACCCCACACGATCGAGAACGCGACTGCCATGTGTGATATTTGCGTGAGCGCATGCACGGTGAACGCCGGGTTAACCGCCAGGATCAGCATCGCGACGATTCCCCAACCGGACCCGGCGAGTCGTTTGAGCGTCAGATACGTTCCGAATAACGTCGCCAGTGCCAGCAACGGGTTGACCAACACACTCGCCTGCCAGCCCAAAAACGTCTGCACCAACCCGATCACCACCGGAAAGCCCGGCGGATATCGACTGACATACGTATCGTCTCCCACCAACAACCAGTGCATACCGATGTACTGCGCATCGGATTCGGGCTTAAACCACGAATGCCCGGTCTGCCAGATCAGGCTGCCCTGTGCCCAATACCCGTTGGCATCGGGATGAATGGTCGCCGGGGCGAAATAAAGAAGCAGAAACACCGCATACGCCAGCAAAATCGTCGTGCAACCAATCGGCCATGCCCAGGCGCGAAGCCGACTGGGCGCATCATCGATCGGCTTGGTCAAAAGCGTCTCGGCTAATTCGGGCGCTGGGATCGATGTCATACGCAATTTCCTTCCGTGTTCGGTATTTAGTCGCACTCATGCCGCCGTTTATTCCGCTAAACCGGGAATTATTCTCAACCGAGCACCGCCGGGGGATGACTTTCCGCCCGATCGCGCCTCTAATTCAGGCATGCTTGATACTTTTCCTGATCCTCAGGTCGATTTGCCACTGGAACCCACCTCTCGCGAAGCCACAGCCGTATTGGCCGGGGGGTGCTTCTGGTGTGTCGAAGCGGTGTACGAAGGTCTGCCCGGCGTGAAGGATGCCGAATCCGGCTACGCCGGTGGAGTCGCTGCATCCGCAAACTACGAAGCCGTCGGCAAGGGCAACACCGGCCACGCCGAGGTCGTCCGCATCACTTACGACGCATCAAAGATTACCTACGGCCAGATTCTCAAGGCCTTCTTCTTTGTCGCCCATGACCCGACCACGCTCAATAAGCAGGGAAATGATGTCGGCACGCAGTATCGGTCGGCGATCTTCTACGAAAGCGACGACCAGCAACGTGTTGCTGATGCGTATATCAAGCAGATCGATCGCTCGGGTGATTTTCCGACGCTCATCGTCACCACCGTCGAACCGCTCGACCGTTTTTACCCGGCCGAGACGTATCACCAGGATTTTGCCCGCAAGAATCCCGCCCATCCCTACATCCAAGGCGCCGCCGCGCCAAAGGTGGCGAAGTTGAAGAAGCTATTGGGATGAACGCGACGTCGCGTGGAGATGCCGCGCGATCGCCTCGACCAGCGGGTCCATATCCACATCGAAGATGTTGTTGTGGTCACTCTCTTTCGGGAAGAACGTACGCACCGGCACGGTGGCGCGGGAAGCAAGTTTCCTTGACATCTCCGCTGGCACGATCGAGTCGCGCTCGCCGTGGATTAGTAGGATTGGGCATTTGACGTTGGCGATCTTGTCGATCGAGCGCATGTGCGTCCGCAGGATCAGCGATGCCGGTACGATCGGCACCCGATAGCGCGCCATATCGTCGATTGACGTGAACGAAGAGATCGCCGTCAGCGATCTGGGCTGAACCCGCGCCGCCAGATCGATCGCCACCGCACCGCCAAACGACCAGCCCACCAGATGCAGGTTCTGCGTATCGATATCCGTGCGTGATTGCAGGTGCGCCCACGCCGCGTCTGCCGAAGCGAGGATGCGCGCCTCGGTCGTCGTCCCGCCACTCATGCCATAGCCGGGATAGTCGGGCGTCATCACGTTGCAGCCGAGCTGCTGCAATAGAAAGATCACGCCGCCGGTCGATTGGGCGCACTGACCATTGCCGTAGAACAGCAGTACCGTCGGGGCACGCTCGGGCGACGCCGGTGCGCGATCAAACCGCGCCACCACCGGCGTCCCGTCGGCCAGCGACAATTTCACCAGCGACGTCGTCGCTGTCTCGGTTACATTCGCCCGCGCGTCGCCCTGTGTCGCTCGGCCGGGGAAGATCAGCATGTCCTGCACAAAATAGACCCCGACACAAACGAACAGATAGAAGACCAGCAGGATCGTCGCCACCCGCCGCAGCCAGGTCAGCCAATGGGCTTTGCGCGGGCGTTGCAGGGGTGATTCGGTTGTTGCCAGGATCGCGTCGGTCATGCTTTGATTTTACCCGCAAGCGGTTTAGAGTCTCCCCACACGGTCTGCGCAAACACTTTTTCCTGAGGGACTTATGCCGGCAGTATCTCCTTGTGCGATGGTCATCTTCGGTGCCAGTGGCGATCTTGCCAAGCTTAAGCTCATCCCAGCGATATACGAAATGGTGGTCGAAGACCTCCTGCCCGATCACTTTGTCCTCATCGGCTACGCCCGTACCGAGATGACCGACGACGCCTTTCGCAAGGTCTGCGCCGATTCCATCGCCAAAAACGCCCGCACGGCCAGGAAGATGGGCGTCGATCAGCAGAAGCTCTCCTGGCTGATCGAGCGCACCTTCTACCACACCGGCCAATACGATCAGGCCGACGATTTCAAGAAACTTAAGACCCGCCTCGACACGCTGGACAAGGACTATCAGCTTCAAGGCAATCGGCTGTTCTATCTCTCCACCCCGCCGGGCGCGTTCGTGCCGATCTCCGAATGCCTCGGCCAGCAAGGCCTTGTCGAGCGCGTGCAAAGCGGGGCGGTCCATCACGAAGGCCCTTGGCATCGCGTCATCATCGAAAAACCCTTTGGCCACGATCTGGCCAGCGCGCAGAAGCTCAACGAACTGCTGATGCACAGCTTCCACGAGTCGCAGATCTACCGCATCGATCACTACCTCGGCAAAGAGACCGTGCAAAACCTCATGGTCATGCGCTTTGCCAATTCGATGTACGAGCCCATCTGGAATTACAAGTACATCGACAGCGTGCAGATCACCGT
>JBGSMH010000513.1:0-5599 GCA_041740275.1 Phycisphaerae bacterium | reverse complement strand
TGCGGTTGTTGTTCAGCCACTGTTCCAAAGCGGGTCGAACCGCACCATCCACCTGCGACTGGACTTCGGTGTTGTTGAGTCGATCCTTGGTCTGTCCCTGAAATTGTGGGTCTTCGAGGAAGATGCTGAGCACGCCGGTCACGCCTTCGCGGATGTCTTCGGCTTGCAGAGTGACGCCGCGCGGGGTGAGTTCGTGGGTGTCGATGTAATTGCGAATCGCCTTGAGCACGCCGGCCCGAAGCCCGTTCTCATGCGTCCCGCCATTGGTGGTGGGAATACCGTTGACGTAGCTCTTGACCAGCTCTTCGGTGCTTTCGGTCCAGGAAAAACAGGCCTCGATGCGTATCCCGTTCACTTTTTCCAAAACGAACGGCTGCTCATGCGCGGGCTTGGCGTTCTTCTCGGTGACGATCTTTTTGAGGAACGCTACGATTCCCTCTTCGTGATGAAACGTTTCCTTGGTCTTGCTGACCTCGTCGTTCCAGACGACTTTCAGATCCTTGTGAATGTAGCTGGCGACTTCCAACCGCTCGCGGATGGTTTCGGGATTGAACTCGGTGCGGGGGAAGATTTGCGGATCGGGCTCAAAGTAGATCGTCGTTCCGCTGCCGCGTGCGGGGCCGAGCTTTTTGAGTTTGCCGGTCGCTTTGCCCTGGCGAAACTCCATCTCCCATTCGGCACCGTCACGTCGGATCGTCGCGATGAGCTTTTTTGCCAGTGCGTTGACAACCGACGCGCCCACGCCGTGCAATCCGCCGGACGTCTTGTAGTTTCCGGCACTGCTGTTGTCGAACTTGCCACCGGCGTGAAGGGTACAGAGGATGATTTCGAGCGCCGGCTTTTTGTGCTTTGGATGGGTGTCAACCGGGATGCCGCGTCCGTTGTCGCTGACGGTGACGCTCGATCCGTCCTTGTGCAGCGTGACCTCGATCTGGTCGGCGTGTCCGTTCATCGCCTCATCGACCGAGTTGTCGAAGATTTCCCAAACCAAGTGGTGCAATCCTGCCGACCCCGTCCCGCCAATATACATGCCGGGGCGTTTGCGGACGGGATCGAGTCCTTCAAGAACCTGGATCGACGATGCGTTATAGGTGGCGGTGGCGCTCATGCTTCCTTGCTACTTCAAATGCTCATCCTTGAATCAGCTTTCGCCCGCTCGCAGGCGAGTCTGACGGAGAGTCAATATACCACAAACCCTGTTGCGGCAAATATCGGGGCGTCATGCCGCGATCGGAAATGGCTCAAACCACACGGGCTGCGGGTGACCGGTGGGTTTGCGGGGTTTGGACAGTCGGCGGATGTCCCGCAGGTGCCAGTGGTAGAGCGCCGCATCGTCAGCTTCTTCTACTCGCTCGATGATTGCCGACCCAACGATCACGCCGCGAGGCAGATCGGCAGGAAACAGTAGCAGCGCCGTCGCCAATTCGAGCATCCACGGTGCGGGAGGCTCGGTCGAAAGATTGTCTGTACTGGTGACGCGCGAGAACTTTTTCCCACGGATTTCCATAGGCGATTCGCGAATCACGGCCTTGGGTGCGTAGATATAGAAGCGTTGACCGACGATCCGCGTCGGCTTGCTGCGGTACTCGATGGTTTTGATCCCGCGCAGGATCAGTTCGGCATACGGTTGGCGGATCGAGAGCGCTAGCATATTCAATCCATCGGCCAATTGTCGGTGTGAGGTTTCAAAATCGTTGTCAGACGCCGCAGCATTTCTTGAACTTCTTGCCGCTGCCGCACGGGCAGGCGTCGTTGCGGGCTACCGCACCTTGCTGGATCGCTTCGCGATCCTTCTGCCGGTACCAGTCCATGATCATCGCGGCGGGGCGTTGGGACTTGATCAGGTTGGACATCAGTTTCATCGGCTCATCAATGTGATTGAAAAATCGCTTGTACGCCGGGCAAAGATAGTTCAGGCCGTCTTCGCCATCGGGGGTTTTTGTGAAGCGGTGTTTCGGGCATTCGCCGTTGCAGGCAAAGCGCACTTCGCACTTGCGGCAATACTGAGGGAGCGTGTCGGATTTGTCTGATCCGAACTTCTTCATCGCCTCGCTCTCGACCATCGCGCCGAGGCTGATGTTCATGATGTTGCCGAGGTTGTAGCGCGGGTAAACGTAGTGGTCGCAGGCGTAGAGATCGCCGTTGTGTTCCATCGCCAATGCGCGGCCACACTTTTCGGCAAAGACGCACAGGCTGCTGCCCATTCCTGCCCAATTGCCCAGTGCGACGTCAAACAACTGCACAAACGTCTTGCCGACATCGCGGCGAACCCACTCGTCGAAGATGGTGCAAAGAAACTCGCCGTAATCTTTGGATCGAACCGACCAAGGCGTGACAGGAACCGTTTCATCGTCCACGCCGACGACAGGAGGCTCTGCCAGATCCATGCCCAGCACTTTTAACCGCGTCTGTGCCTGTCGTTCGACCAGGGGGATAAACTGGATGAAACCTGATCCGATCTCACGCAAAAAGCGGTAAACCTCCAGCGGTTTCTGGCTGTTGATGCGATTGACGACGGTGAGCGTGTTGAAATCGACCTTGTGTTTTTTGAGGAACTCGAGCCCGCGCATCACGTCGGGAAAGGTCGGCTTCTGCTGCTTGTCGACGCGGTAGGCGTCATGGACTTCTGCAGGCCCGTCGATGGAAAGCCCGATCAGGAATTTGTGCTCAGCGAAGAACGCGCACCACTCATCATCCAGCAACGTGCCATTGGTCTGAAAAGCGTTGTCGATCCGGCGGCCATTGGCGTATTTTTTTTGCAGCTCGATGACTTTGCGAAAATACCGCACGCCCAGCAGTGTCGGCTCGCCGCCTTGCCAGGCGAATGAGATTTCGGGCGTCGGTTGCGATTCGATGTATTGAGCGATGTAAGCTTCGAGCACATCATCGGGCATCGCCCACTTGCGGGTGTCGGGGTAGAGATGTTCTTTCTCGAGATAAAAACAATACTTACAGTCTAAATTGCAGATCGGCCCGATGGGCTTGGTCATCACATGAAACGGGACGGCGGACTTGGATACGGTGAGTAGTGACATTTTGTCGCAGGAGTATAACGTCTGTTCCCGTCAAATGTCGTACGTTAATTCACCATCGTCGTCGATTTTGATTGCCGAGACGTCAATGGAAGATCCGACAAGGGTTCGGGCGCGCTGCAGGGCGCGGCGGGCACTATTAAATACCCCGGCTTCGGCGGAGAAAACGTTCTGGCGACCGACCAGATCGAAGAGTCCGAAACTGTGCAGCGTACGCGAGATTTCGGGTCTGATTCCACAAAGCAGGACATGGCGGTCACGACGCCGCATATCAAGAATGAATTTTTCCAGGACGTCAAGGACCGTGCCATCGATCGAGTGACATCGTTTGAGACGAATCACCACAACTTGTACGCCCGATCGCTGTATCGTGCCGAGTTGTTCTCGTAACTGATCGGCGATCGCGAAAAACAGTTCGCCTTCAAGCTGGATGAAGATCACCTTCCGTTCGCCGGACTGTTTGTCGTAGATCGGACGCTCCATAAACCCGCCGGTATCGGTCTGCACCATTTCGGCGATATGCAGACGGGAACTGGTCCGCAGATAGAAGGCGATGTTCAGGAAGATGCCGATGAAGACCGCATATTCGAGCGGGGCAAAAAGCGTGGCGGCGAGGGTGACGAGGACGACGATGGCGTCCGATCGATCGGCACGGACAAGCCGCATGATGGCCCGCTGATCGATCAATCCGTACGACACGACAAACAGGACCGCCGCCAATGCGGTGTAGGGGATGTAGCGGGCGTAGTCGGCAAAGAGAAAGAAAAGCCCTGCGACACAGGCGGCATCCACAAGCCCCGCGAATCGTGTCGCCCCCCCGGCCGCGAGGTTGAGTGCAGAGCGTGAGAAACTTGCGGATGTCGAGAAGCATTGGAAAAAACTCCCCACGACATTGGCGGTGCCCTGGGCGAATAGCTCTTGATTGGCGTTGATTCGGCGGTCGTGCGGGCCTTGAATGGTCTTGGCAATCGCGACCGCCTCGATCGCGCCCAGCGCCGCCAACGCCAACGCACCGGGGATGAGGTTCAGGACCATTCTCCAGTCGATGTCCGGCAGACCGGGCATGGGGAAACTGCTTTTGAGCGGCCCGATGACGCGACTCGGGTCGTCCCACCCCAAGGCTGCCGCGATCCCCGCCGCCACGACCACCGCCAGCAGCGGACCGGGGAAGAACTTGGAGATCATCCGACTTCCCACGACGACCACCAGCGAAATCACGCCGATCCCGACGGTCGGCCAATGGATTTCGGTCAGATGCGGCATCATTCGATCGGCAAGCCCGATCACGCCGGGAAGGTCGCTTTTGGGAAGTTTGGGCAAACCCAGAAATGCGGGTAGCTGGTTGACCGCGATCAGCACCCCCGATCCTGCGGCTACCCCGAGGATCACGCTTCGGCCAATGAACTGGACCAGATCCCCGAACCGGGCCGCAGCAAAAACCATCTGCAACACGCCTTTGACTAACGCCAGCAGCACAACCAGTTGCAGGTATGCGTCACCATCGCCGCCGGCAAAGCGAGTTACAACGGAGGCAATCAGCAGGGCCTGCGTATTGGTCGGGCCGGTCATCAGGTGCTGGCTGGATGAGAGCAGCGAGCCGACGATGCCCTGAATCACCGTGGTATAAATCCCGTAAACCGGGTTGACCCCGGCGATCAGCGCATACGCCATCGCCTGCGGCAGGTTCATGACCGAAACGGTAAGCCCGGCGATCAAGTCGGCGCGAAGCTTTTGGAGGTTGTACTCCCGGGCGCTGTCGATCAGCGGCGTGATCGGTGCGGTTAGGCGTTCCGTTGTCTTGCCCATGTGCCCCAGACACTAGTGACTGTCGATTTGCGATGCAATGGCAGACAATTCCGGTAGGAGTCGTCGGGAATACGCCCAAAATGCCAGAACCAGCCGAAAAAATGTTTTCTGAGGGAAGAAAAGTCGCGTTGGGTGACACTAACGGTTGGAATGGCTCGTACGCATGACCGACTCCCCGACGCCGAGCGATCAAGACCTGCTCGCCCGCATCCGCTCGTCTGATGGACAGGCGATGCGGGTGCTGATCGATCGGCACGGGCAGTATTTATACGGCGTCGCCCGCGTTTTGACGCGAAGCGAAACCGAGGCCGAGGATGCGGTTCAAGAGACGCTGATGGCGTCGATTTCCGCCCGGTTTGAGGGCCGGTCATCGGTTCGGACCTTTTTGGTGTCGATACTGGTCCGACAGGCCGCCCAGTTGCGACGAAAGCGACGCGGATGGCTCAGGATCGTGCCGGATGTACCTGAGGCGCGGTCGACGCGGGATGCGTCGCTGGCCAGTGATGCGAAGCTGGATCTGGCGATTTTGCTGGAAAAGCTGTCGCCGGAGCATCGCGAGGTGTTGGCGATGCGAGAGTTGGAGCAGATGACATATGAACAGATCGCCCATGCGATCGGCGTGCCGCGTGGGACAGTGGAATCAAGACTTTTCAGGGCACGCGAACAGTTACGCGAACTATGGAACCGATGAACCGATGATTTGTTGAATTGCCGACCATGGACTGCCTGAGCGACCCCATCCTCAACCGCTATCACGACGA
>JBGSMH010000512.1:0-7632 GCA_041740275.1 Phycisphaerae bacterium | reverse complement strand
TACGAGCGTCTGCCAAAGGTCATCCGCACGGATGAATTGTCCTTAACGGCACGTCCGAGAACGATAGTCGAACTGTTCACGAAATTGCAACTAAACAATAGGCGGTGCGACAAAATGCCACCGAACAGATTTCCAACCCCTGTATCTCCGCACAAAGACCCCAGTGTGCCTCACGACCGAAATATCGGCAGACCGGCAAATTCTGGCAAACGTCTCAAGCTTGGCAAACCGCCCGTCCGATAATGTTTACAGTGAAGTTACAGAAGCTGCTCAACCTTCTCATTTCTGCCGACAATCAGGCGGCGGACGATCTGCTGCTTGAGGCGCTGGCGTTGGGCAATGAGTATGAGCGAAAGATCGCGCTCGAAGCGATCACCCGCCGGGCAAATGGGTATGGGTTGATGGGGGTGCTACATCAGTTTGCCGACCTCCCGCCGTCCGTGCAGAAGATGGTGATCGACAAATCCGCCGTCTTTTACTTTGTGCTGTCCGAAGCCGGTCGCGGCGACGACCGCGCCGCACGTCTGGCGGCGATCCAGGTCATCTCCGAGGCGCGGATCGGAAAACTCAGCTATGTCTTGTCCGAAAACCTGCGTGACCCGGACGATCAACTCTCCAAATCCGCCTGCGACGCGTTGCTGGAGATGTCGCGCTGGGTGAACCTGCAATCGCGCCTGATGCATCGCTTTGTGCAGGCCGCGACCGAAGAGGACGGCTTGACGCTGGTGGGCGAGGAGAAGAAGCCCGGGGATTCGACGATCGTCGCGGCCCCGACGATCGCTTCGGACCTGGCGACCGCGTACGCGACGGTGATGCGTGAGCGGCCGGAAATCGAATCGGCGGTCGCGCGGGCACTGGATTGGGGCAAATCCAAGCACGTGCCGGACCTGCTCCGCGCGGCGCTATTGCTGTGCGATCATCCACAATCTAAGACGCTGGCGATCCTGAAGACGACCCGTCATGGCGGACAGGCGTCGATGGTCCGCAAGCTGCAACAACCGCCGGGTGCGGATCATGTTGAGGCGTTTCTGCTGGGCGCCTCACATGGGCATCTGCGCACGAATTTTGCGGCCGCGTTTGCGCAGATTTCGGATGCGAGTGTGCTGGATGTGCTGCTGAAGCGTTCACACTGGCTTCGCGATCATCAGCTCAACACCTGCATGCACCATGTCGATCGGGGCGTCTGGTGGGGCGAAAATGACTTGCCGCGCGATCTGCAAAATCGTAGCCCGCGCGACGCGATGCGGATCGCCGATTATCTGGTCGCATCGGGCCTGCATGACACGTTGCAGGATGCGCGATTGGCGCAGTTGGTCGACCACGCCAAGAGTGATCCGATCGCACGACTGCACATCCTGCGTTGTGCGTCGCAGCGTGCGCGAATGACCTGTGCGGATCTGTACAAGAAGATGCTGGACGATCCCGACGAGCGACTGGTGCGGATCGCGGTGCGTGAGATCATCCGCCGAAAGCCCGCCGACTATGAAAACCTGCTGTTGCAGCGGATGACCCGCGCCAGCGAGAGCGTGCGGCGGGTGATCAGCCGGGCGATCGGCCAGGCGGGTTTTGATGGGTTCTGGAACCGCTACGATCGCATGGATCGCTCGACGCGCAAACAGGCCGGCCGGGCGATGCTGAAACTGCTCAGCGACGCACCCGTTCGCATCGGCCGGCAACTGACCGCCGGTACTATCGACAACCGCGTCCGGGCAATGCAAATCGTGCAAGAGCTGGATTTGGCAAGCCAGTTCTGCGAGCAATTGAAGACCCTTTGCGAACACCCCAATGCCCGCGTTCGCTCCAAAGCCGTCGGGTTGTTGATCGAGGTCCCCAACGAAGCGACGGGCAACATATTGGAACGCGTACTTAGTGACAGTGACGGCAGGGTTCGCGCCAACGCCATCGAAGTGCTGGAAGCCAAGCGATCGACCGAATATGTGCCGATGCTGACCGAACGCGCCCGCTCATCGCACAATCGCGAGCGTGCCAACGCGATCAAGGCACTGCACCGCATGAAGGTCGGCGTGGCGTCGGAACAACTGGGCATCATGCTCAATGACCCGCGCACCGAGCATCGCATCAGTGCCCTGTGGACGCTGCGACACATCGGGCTGTGGATGTTGATTGGTGAGGTCGGTCGGCTGGCCAAGACTGACGAAAGTCTGAAGGTGCGACGTTACGCCGCGGCGATTCTCAAGAGTATTGTCGAGCAACTGCAACAAAGCGGCTCAATCCCGGCCAGCCAACCCAGCCCCCGCGCCGCTTAAGGAGCCCGATCATGCTGCCGATCCTTGCCGTCGACAAAACCCAGCAGGTCTTCAAAAGCATCGGCGATTCGCTGGACAAACAGGTCAACCCCAATCACATCCTGTTGATCATCCTGGCGTTGATCGCGATCGTGCTGTTGATCAGCTTTCTGACGCGCGACAAGACCCGAAAAGAGCAGGCGAAGATCGTCCACAACACGCCCAAGCTGACGCGGCAACTGGCGAAACAACTGGGCTTGAAGCCCAATGAAATGCGTCAGCTCAAGCAACTGGCCGAGCAGGAGAATATCGACAACCCGCTGGTGCTGTTGCTGTGTCCATCGGTTTTGCAGACCGCGATGAAGAAGAGACAAGCGGGGACGAAAGAATAGGGATTGCTTCATCAAACTTGTCCGACTCGCCGAGCTACTTCTTCAGCCGAATCAACGTCAGCGCCCGCTTGCCGTATTCGCTGACGTAGAGGTTGCCGGTGGCGGGGTCTTCGCAGACGTCGAGGGGGTTTTCCAGTTTCTCCCAGCCTTCGACGCCGTCAATGGCCTGGATGACATCGCCTTTGTCATCAAACTTAAGCGCGATCAGGTCGCTGCCCATGTTGTACCGGCAGACGATGAGCGTGTTCTGCAGCACGCCGGGGGTTAAATACTCCACCGAGCCGTTGGCACTGACGTGGTTGCCAAAGCTGTAGATCGCACCTTGCCAGTCTTTTTCGGGCTTGGTGCCGACCGGATACTGCGTGACTTCGGCGAAGTCCGCGCCGGCGGTAGGATTGCCGCCGTTGAGCACGTAGTAGCCTTGGTCGGGATTGGGGTGCCCGTAATTCTTCCCTTTTTCGACCCGGAAAAGCCAGTCATGCTCGGCATCGGGGATGTTCTTCAGCGCGATCGAGTGATCGCTCGCCGGGGCATTTCCGCCGGCGCAAGACCCGTTGGTCGGGGCATACATGTGCCCGTTGCTATGCCAGTTCAGGTCAAAGACCACGCGAATGCCCGTCGCCCACACCTGGACCGGGAGGGTCGGGTCTTTCCACTGATAATCGCCGCCGTCTTCAGGCGTTTTGACATCAATGGGGAGTTTGGCCGGTAGATTCTTGGTATCAACCCGCACGATCGCGGCAGCGAAAACGTGCTCTTTACGCATGCCCCAGAAACCGTCTGGATCACCATAGCTGTTCATCGAACCCGACTGGAAATAAAGCCCGCCATCCGGACCAAAGCTGGGCTGATGGATCACATGATCCCGCGCGCTGCGCGGCAGGTTGGTGATGATGTCTTCGACCTTGTCGAGGCCCGGCCCGCTGATTCGCGCCAACTTGCCGTGCCAGTCGGGAACATTGACGAAACCGAACTTGGTGTGTGTGACCCACAGGACTGGGTTTTCGGGCGTTGAAGACGGATCAAAGCAGAACCCGCCGATCAGACGCGGTTCACCTTTGAAATGGTCAACGAGCGACATGAAGGTTTCGCGAGCGCCGATTGTTCCGTCGGCTTTGATCTCCCATCGGAAAATACGCCCATCATCCACGCTCGCCCACAATTTGCCGTACTTGACGGTGACGCAGGTGAAGCCAAACCCCTGGGTATCGGGCAACGCGACCTGCTCAAAGCGGGGTGCGTCCAACTTTCCGATCGGCCCGGTATCGAAGGCGACCTGGTATGGAGAAATCTGTTGTCCGGTCGAGTCGAGAATACCGGAGGAGAGCCCGAACCAGTAGTTGGTTTGCGGCTCGAGGGGCTGTTTGGGGGTGACGACGATGGTGCGTTTGTCGGCATCCAACGTAACTGTGGCGTCAATCTTAACGTCGCCGCGGACGCGTCGCAGCGCAACGTTGTCGGTGTTGATCGATTTGGGATCGATATTGCGACCTTGATCAATCAGCGCTGTGGCGCGGATGGGTTGATCGATCTTGTGCGTGCCCGTCTGCTCGCCGGGCGTGATCGCCCATAGGCGTACTTCAGCAACAGATAGGTCGGTGCAATAGACCGGTTTTTCGCGCAGGCCCATCGCAATGAGGATCTTGGATCGAGCCATGTAGGCCACGACCATCCCGACTACGAGAAGGACAACAAGATATTTAACGTACCAGAACTTGTTTGACCGAGCCGTCGATTGGTGGTCGGCGGGCGGGGTTGCGATCGCTTGAGTAGCCATATTAAACAAACCTCACTTGCTAGCCTCAGAAACTTGTGTCGTGTCCGCAGTCGCGTCGGGCTTGGGCACAAACGTGCGGATGTAGGCAACGACATCATGCAAATCGGTGTCGGTCAGATTGTTGTAGCCCCCCTTGGCAGGCATGGGGAGCTTGAGCACACTTCTGGGGTCGTCAATCCCGCGTCCGATCTTGATCATCTGGATCAACTGCAGATCCGTGCTGCCGGCAACGAAAGCACTTCGGTGGTCGATGGGTGCCCCCTGGTGGGGCATGCCTTTGCCCCCGGCACCATGACAGGTCGCGCACGAGACATTGTAGATCTTTTGCCCATGCTGCAGATCGGCGACGCGATTCGGATCGATCGACACCGACGGTGCCCCGATCGAGCCGAAGTTCATCAGCACGATGCAGAGTCCGATAAACGCAAGAATGCTGAGCGTCCCGATGACGCTCCAAAATACTGGCCGCGCAGGCTTTGCGGGCGATTCGACGGTTTCGCTATTCGATTCAGACATAGACCCTCGCACAGAACATCGGACTATTCTGTCCTGATATACACAAAAATCGTCTTCCGTGCGACAGTATTCCATCACAGAGACGCCCCCAAACCGGCGAGATTGCACGGAAACTCATAAGATTCGCATACGCGTGCGACATTTCGCCGCAGGGCCGGACGACCGCTTGATCGCAATTCGACGCGACGCGATTGCCAGTGCCCTACAATCCCATACATCGTCACAAAAACGTTGACGATAAAGCCAATTCAGAAAAACGGAGGAACCCGATGAGCCGCCCAGTCTACACACCCCAACAGATGGAAATCATCTGCCAGACGCCCGATATTCGTGTTGCGGAAATCACCCTGCCGCCGTTTGGTCAGACCCCGGCTCACCGGCATAGCCGCACGAAGGAGGTCTGTTATTGCCTGGAAGGCGAACTGACCTGTCAGACACCCGACGCCCCCGAAGGCATCCTTCACGCCGGTCAGAGGCGGGACTTCCCGGTCGATTCCCCGCATACGCTGGCGAATCTGGGCAACGTCCCATGCCGCGTGCTGTTAATCCACAGCGGCGGGGAGTTTGACTTCATCGAGGCCTGAACAACGGGTCGGCGGGCGTCTATGGCACGATCAGCGCGTCTGGAAACATCGCGACCAGTCTCAGCCGGGCACCGGATGCCTGACCCCAGGTTTGATACGGGCCAGCGAAGACGACCGTTCGGTTGCCGCCGGCTTGCTGGGTCGCGGCGCGGAAACCTTGACGCGTCAAATTCGTGACCGCATTGGCGGCCAGCGTCGGATTGCTGTAGGTCGCCACCTGCACATTAAAAGCGCGCACCCCCACGCGACTGGTCGCCCGACGCGCCGGTTCGGACCCGGCGTGGTATTCCTGCACCATCGCCAGCGTCTTGTCCGCATCCGAAAACTGCCCCAGTCGCTGCTGCGAGACACCCGTGCGGTAGAGTGCCCATGCCTTGTCGTCATCGCGATCCAACATCGCGTATGCCGCCCGTCCCTGCTCGGCGGCGGTGGCGAAGTCGTCCTGCCAATACGCCACATCCGCCAGGGATGCACGAATCAGTCCTTCCAGGGCTTGATCGTCCGTGCCGACCTTCAATGCGTTGACATATGCCAGGCGCGCGTTGCGAAGGTTCTGCGCCGCCTCGCCGCTGCTGGTGGCGGTCTGATCCTCCAATGCCCGGCCCTTGAGATAATACGCCTCGGCGGCGCGTTTGCCTTGGGGATCGCGGGCGATATAAGTCTGTGCCGCAGTCTCTGCGCCACGATAGTCGCCAGTCACCAGTGCGGTGCGGGCGCGATCGAGTTCGCTGGCCTGTGGCGTGCTCGCGCAGCCGGTTACCAGAGTCAGAAATAAGACGAAATTAAGAATCGCAAACGCGTTTCGCATCCTTGCCTCACGCCGATAGAATTGTTAACAACACGGAGAGTCACTTTATGCTGCTTGAACCACTTTTTCGCAACGCCAAGACCCGGCCCGATGAGATCGCGATCTTTGACGACATCGGATCATACACCAATCTGCGTCTCTTGCAGACCGCCTACGCGATCGGCGCCATGCTCCGCGCCAAGACACAGAAGAAAACGGTTGGGCTGCTGCTCCCATCCGGTGCCGGGTTTGTCGCCAGTTTCTACGGAACGCTGCTGGCAGGCAAGGTGCCGGTGCCGATCAACTTTTTGCTCGGTCCGCGCGAAGTCGGTCACATCATCCAGGATAGCGATTTCGACACTACCCTGACAATCTCTCTGCTCGGCGACCGCATCAAGGGCTTGCCGGGCAATGTGATCGATCTGATGCAGTTTGCCAAAGAGGCCCCGACCGATATCCCAAAATACGACCCGCCGGCGCATCAGGCGTCGGATTTGGCAACAATCTTGTATACCTCCGGAACATCCGGCCTGCCCAAAGGCGTTCGCCTGACCCACGGCAATCTGCACGAAGACGTCCACGCCTGCATCAAGCACGCGCGACTCACCGGCGAACACCGGTTTCTGGGGATCGTGCCGCTGTTTCACTCCACCGGCATGCTCGCGACTTTGCTGGCACCGATGACGCTCGGATCGCTGGTCGTCTATATCGCCCGATTCAGCCCGGCGGCGACCATCCAGAAGATTCGCGAGCACAAGATCAGCGTGATGGCGGGCGTGCCGAGCATGTACGGGGCTTTGCTGCGACTCAAAGACGCCGGTGCGGAGGATTTTGCACAGATGTTTGCCGCGATCTCGGGCGGCGAACCGCTCCCAAGCAAGATCCGCATCGCGTTTACTGATCGATTCCACACCCGGATCGTCGAAGGCTATGGCCTGACCGAAACCATCGGGCCGATCGCGTTTAACGCACCCCACGAATATCGTGACGGCGCGGTCGGCCGACCCATTCCCGGGGCGCAGATCAAAATCGTCGACGATAACGATCGACCATTGGCTGCAAATCAGACCGGCGAGGTGCTGATCAAGGGCCCGATGGTTTTTGGCGGGTATCACAATCTGCCCGACGAGACCGCCCGCGCTATGACCGCCGACGGCTATTTCCGCTCCGGCGATCTCGGCCACCTCGACGACGATGGCTACATCTTCATCACCGGCCGCAAGAAAGACCTGATTATCGTCTCCGGAGAAAAGGTTTACCCGCGTGAGTTGGAAGAGCTATTGAGCGTGCATCCGGATATCGCCGACATCGCGATCCTCGGCCGAAAGGA
>JBGSMH010000511.1:0-10865 GCA_041740275.1 Phycisphaerae bacterium | reverse complement strand
ATCGCCCAGATCGAGAGCTTGTCGCGGGCATCCGTTTTGAAGGATTGATCGATTGTCTCTGAGGGTCCGACGCGGATGTTGCTGGCAGAACTGACCACCGAGCCCGCGGCGGACGCATGGGCCCGTGACGCGGCGTTGGCTCGCGCCGCCTGTGGCACGCCCACCCACGCCGCCGGTTGCGCCTGTGTCACCAAAGACTCAATTCGCGACACCGGGATCGCCTGCCCGGTGGCCTGGAAACTGCGGTTCCGCCAATCCTTGCCCAGTCGATCGAGTTGCGATGGCGTCAGGCGTGGGTCACGTCGATCTGCCGGTCCCGTGCCGAGACGATCAACGATTTTGGACGCCGGAACTTGCAGGCGAACCTGCACGATTCGGTCCTCCACCCATCGTGGCTGCCCCACTTGCTCTGCGGCATCGACAATCTCGTCAATCGAAAATGTCGGATCGCGATCAGTAACGGATTTGACCGACATGCCCGGCACGATCGAAGCCGCAAGGATCTGCCCGCGCAATTCTGCCCTAGCCGACGAGATCGCCGCCTGCACCTCCGCACTGGGTGCGACCTGCCCCGCAGCCAGACTGGCCAGCGAAAGCACCAGAGAAATTGCCAGCGATCTTCGGATCATCAGCCTTATAGACCCTTTATCGACCCGATCGTTAGTATGGCGTAAGTGGCGTTACAGGCGTAATAAACGTCATTCTGACGCCGGTTGGGTTGCCGGAGTGACGATTGTGACCTGATTGACGCTGGTGATAACCAGTTGTTGGGCGTCTTTTAGCTCAGGAATGTGCCCGCCGTACTTTTGCAGCTTGCCGGAGAGCTTCACTTGAGCGCCAGTCAGGGTTTTGGCCAGATCGCCACTAAAGGCCTCGTCGAGCTTTTTGCGATTTCGTTCAAACGCCGCCGCCATAAAACCTGGGGCATTGGCAAAGCGGATGTTCATCACTTTGCCCGTGCTGCTCCACTCTGCCGACTCAACCTTGCCCTGCACGACGACTGGCTTGCCAGCGTTGGCGTCCAAAGCGGCTTTATCCGATGCGTCGATCAATGCAGGCGAGGTCGTCGCCTCCTGGGCAAACACCCAACCGGCTAACAACGCGACGAGGACTAAAGACAGATAACGTTTCATTGCAGAATCTCCATTCAAATTGGAAGGCGGTTCATTTCACACTACTAAGCTTCACCGGTGCGCGGTTCTTGGCCGCCAGTTCGATGGCTTCGAGCACACGCTGGGTTTGATAGGCATCGTCAAAATCGGGCAGCGGCACTTCGGGCTTCTCGCCGCCCAGGACGCGGCACATATCCGCGACCTGATTAACGAATGCGTGCTCGTACCCCGTCGGGTGCGCGGTCGGCCAATAGGCATGTTGATACGGATGAACGCCGGGCACGCTGGTCTGGATTTTCGTCCAACCTCGCACCCGCGCCGGGACGGTGGCGTCATAAAAATAAAGGTTGTTGAGGTCTTCAAAGTTGAAAAACAGCGAACCCTTTTCGCCATTGATTTCCACACCGTGCTTGTTCTCATCGCCGGTGGCAAAGCGGGTGGCTTCGATGCTGAAGACGCCACCTTGCTTCATCCGCCCGATCGCATGGATCGCATCATCAACCGTCACTTTGCCTTTTTTGCCCGATGATTTCACGCCCGAGGCGATTCCCGCCCCGCCAACGCCGGAGGGAATCGTGCGTTCCTTGACGAAGGTTTCACTGACCGACCCGACGATTTCTGCGACTTCATCGCCGGTGATGAAGCGGGCCATGTCAATCACATGCGCGCCCAGATCGCCAAGCGACCCGGACCCTGCCTGCTCCTTGTCGAATCGCCAGATCAACGGGATGTCGGGTGAACTCGCCCAGCCCTGCAGGTAGTAGGCGCGGACGTGATAGATTCGTCCAAGCCGACCTTCCTGAGCGATCTGGTACGCCGTCGCTACCGCAGGGACGCGACGATAGTTGTACCAGACAAACGTCTTGGACTTTTTCGCCTTTTTCGCGGCATCGCACATCTCTTTGGCATCCGACAGTGTCGCCGCCAACGGCTTTTCGCACGCGACGTGCTTGCCGGCCTGCAATGCTTCGATCACGAACGATTTGTGCTTGTTATTCGGCGTGGTGACATCGACCAGCCCGATCTCCGGGTCATTGATCGCGGCTTTCCAATCAGTCGTCGCCTTGTCCCAGCCCCAACGGTCTGCGAACTCTTGCAGGCTTTTCTGATCGCGGGCGACAATGGTGTGCATCACTGGGTCGAGGGGCAAGTTAAAAAAACGCGGGGCTTTCAGATAGGCATTGCTATGTGCACGACCCATGAATTTCTGGCCGATGAGTGCGACGTTGATTTTCTTTTCATCCATGTGCGGTTGTCCTCCGTTGCGTTCCCAAAACTGATAGCTCCTTCGAGCGATTACGATTGACCCATCCTAGCGACCGACATCGCATCTGTTAAGCGGACGCGGTTTTGCTATTGTGTTACTCACATGCGAATTCTGGTCGCCGCCGACAAGTTCAAGGGGTCGCTCACACAGCAGGAGGTGTGCGACGCGATCGCGTCGGGGATTCGACAAGTCTATCCCGATGCCCAGATCGACCTTTGCCCGCTGGCCGACGGCGGTGAGGGCACGGTCGAGGCGATCGTCGCTGCAACCGGGGGATGGGTCGATACGGTCGATGTTTGCGGACCCCTGCCTGGCATGCGCGTCGCGGCGCCAGTTGGGTTTATCGACGAGGGAAAGACCGCGATCGTGGAACTGGCGACGGCGTCGGGCTTGCTACTGCTGGAACCCCATCAACGCAATCCGGTTCGAACCACCACCTATGGCACGGGCGAACTGCTCCGCTACGCCGCCGAACACGGTGCGAAAAAGATCATCCTAGGCATCGGCGGGAGCGCGACCACCGACGCTGGCGTCGGAATCGCCCAGGCCTGGGGCGGGGCCGTCAAAATGGTCAACGGCAAGGTCTATTCCCCCAACGATCGGCGGCTGTGCGGGCAGGATCTGGGGCAGATTCTGGCGATCACACGCTATGACCCGGAAGTCGTCGAATATCCGTACCACGCCCGATCCGCGCGGGCGCGACAATCGCCGATCCTCGATACCCGCGGCGTGGAGTTTGTCGTCGCCTGCGACGTGGGCAATCCGCTCTACGGACCGGACGGAGCGGCGGTCGTTTTTGCCCCGCAAAAGGGAGCATCCGAAGCCGAAGTCGAACAACTCGATGCGGATTTGAAGAAGATGGTCGATCGGCTTGAACTGCATGATGTCGCCAACGCGCCCGGTGCCGGTGCCGCCGGGGGTGCGGGGTTTGGGATGATGGCGTTTTTCGGGGCCCGCATGGTCAGCGGCGCGGAACTGATCATCGACCTGACCCACCTGAAACAGCGAATCGACGACGCCGATCTGGTCATCACCGGCGAGGGCAAACTCGACGCCCAGACACTATCCGGCAAAGCCCCGCTGGCGGTGGCAGAGGCATGCAAAGCGGCAGGCAAACGCTGCATCGCAATCGGGGGCGCTCTGGCACCGGGCGTCGAAAAACTCCTCGATCACGGCGTGACCAGCTATTTCTCAATTGCCCCCGGCCCGGTCACCCTCTCCAAAGCACTCGAGCTCGCTGAAGAGTTTCTGACCGACACGACATCGCGAATCATGCGACTCTTATAGTGTTCAGGATTTACGCCGCGTCGCGCTGGGCGTGGCGGAGGCGCTTCTGGGCGTACATCGCTTCATCGGCCAATTGCCAAGCGAGCGCGATATTGGTCTTGATTCCTCGCGGGGCATAGCCGATCGAGGCTTCAACCGATGCCTCTTTCATCGCCGCCTTCAGTCGCGTGACCAGGACATTAGCGGCGGCTTCATCCGACTCGATCGCCATGATCGCAAACTCATCCCCACCAACCCGGGCGGCGATATCGGTGTCGCGGATGGTCTTGGCAATCACGTCCGCAGCCTTGCGCAAAAGCACGTCACCGGCCTCGTGCCCGTGGATATCGTTCACTTTTTTCAAACCATCAAGATCGATCGACAACACGCAGACGTTGGACGCATAGCGTTTGCAACGGGCTTCTTCGAGTTCGACCGCTTCGTCCCAGCCGCGACGATTCAGCAGGCCGGTCATTCCGTCGCGCGACGCCATGTCACGCGCGGTGGCGGCGGATCGCGTTTCCATCGCCACCCGCTGCTCGGCCACCAAAAGCGCCGAAAGCATCGACGCCAGCAGCTCGATCATCGGCAGATCATCCATGAGTTTTTCAGACTGCGGTGTCGGCGAAATCCCGCACAGCGTGCCAAACAGCGACCCATCCCCAAAAATCAACGGCACGCCAATATAACTGGAGACGGCCACCTTCTTGGCGATCGGCACATCCGCATAGGCCGGTACTTTGGACGTATCCGGCGCACAGCGCGGGCCTTCGCCTTGCACCATGCGGGAGCAGAAGGATTCGCTCCAGCAGAAGACGTCGCCCTCGCGTACGCCATACCCGTGGTCATCGGCATCGAGGACGATGAAATCATCGCCGTTGGTTCGAGCGACCATCCACAGCGACATGCCGCAACGTTGGGTGAGCAGTTTCAGCGTCGCACGCGCTGCGGTCCGAAAGTCGATCACGACCAACGGCTCACCCACACCGGACTGCAACAGCACATCAGATAGTTGGTTCCCGACCAGACACTGCATCTGACTAGACTCCTATAACTGCAAACATCGACCGATTGGTCCGTTGACTTAATCGCCTGGGTCCAAAATCGGAAAAGGTCGGACCGATAACTAAAACTGCGGCGGATTTCGTTGCCCTTGCCCGCCGATCGGGTAGCCTTGTTTGAGTAGCCCATGAAACCACCGCTTTACGTTGATCTGGACGGCACTCTGGTGCGCATGGACACGATGCATCAGGCGTCCCTGTTGCTCGTGCGCGATCACCCACTGGGCGCGTTGCGGGCGCTGTTTGCGATGCTCAAGGGCAGGCAGGCCGCCAAGGATGTGGTCGCGGAGGTGGTTGATCTTGACCCGGCGCACCTGCCCTATCGCCAGCCCGTGATCGATTATATTCAGCAGGCCAAATCCGAAGGCCGCCGGGTGGTGCTGGCGACGGGTTCACACCGCAAATACGCCGACGCCGTCGCAAAGCATCTGGGGCTGTTCGATGCGGTCTATGCGACCGAAAACGGCACGAACCTGATCGGCACGAACAAATTGGTTTCCATTCGCGCCGACTGTGGCGAAACGGATTTTGAGTATCTGGGCGATTCGGGTCAGGACATCGTCATCTTCGAAGCCAGTGCCGTCGCGGGGATAGTCGGCGGGCGAAAGTTCAGCCCGTTTGGCAACACCAAGGTCCAACTGCACCGATTGGCGCACGTTCACAACGACGCGCCGCGCGATCTATTGCGCCTGCTGCGGCCGCATCAGTGGGTCAAGAATCTGCTGGTCGCCTTGCCGCTGCTGGCGTCGCATCGGATCGGTGAGATAAACCTGATCTGGGCCACACTGGCGACCTTCGGCGTCTTCTGCCTGATCGCATCGGGCAACTACATCCTTAACGATCTGTTTGATGTCGAATCGGATCGCCAACACCCAACCAAACGCGGCAGGCCCGTCGCATCGGGCGCGGTCACGGTTCCTAAAGCGGTGCTGATGGCGACGATGCTCCTGGGCAGCGGGATTTTTGCAGCCGGGATGGTCGGCCGAGATCTGCTGCTGGTGATGCTGGTCTATCTGCTGCTGGCGAATCTGTATTCATTCCAACTGAAGCGGCGTCTGTTGGTCGATGTGCTGGCGTTGGCGGCGATGTATACGCTGCGGCCTGTCGCGGGGGGCGTGGCAACTGGCATCATCCCCTCGACGTGGTTGCTGGCGTTTTGCATGTTCTTTTTCGCGTGTCTGGCGTTTGCCAAACGGTATACAGAACTGCGACACCGGATCGAAAAGGACGCCCACCTGCCCGGCCGCGCCTATGAAGCCGCGGATCTGGACATCCTGCGCACCGTCGGGCCCATCAACGGGTACCTGGCGGTGATGGTGATCGCGCTTTACATCAGTTCTGACGCTGTCACAAAACTCTATCCTCGGCCACAAGCGCTTTGGCTGATCTGCCCGGTGCTGGCGTATTGGATCACGCGACTGTGGTTCTTCGCCCATCGCGGAAAACTCGACGACGATCCGGTCGCGTTTGCCCTCAAAGACTGGAAGACCTGGCTCGCGGTGCTTATCTGCGGCCTGATCGCGTTAGCGGCGACGATTCGGTTCTAGCAGGCTCGCTTTTTTTAGAAAACATTGTGTTTTACGGTGGACGATCCCGGCTGGTTCGTATAGCGTCGAACGTCGATATTTTTCCGTTTTGACCTCTACGAAAGGCGTCGCAGTGCAGATCGACCAGAATACCGTTGTCTCGTTTGACTACACCCTGACCGATCCGCAAGGCAACACGCTGGATACATCCAGTGGCCGCGAACCGCTGGCATATTTGCACGGGGCTTCGAACATCATTCCGGGTTTGGAGTCTGCGATGGCGGGCAAGAAATCGGGCGATGCGTTTGTCGTCACCGTCCCTGCGGCCGACGCGTATGGCGAGCGTGATGAGCAACTGATTCAGGCGGTCCCGCGTCAGGCATTTCCCGAAGGCGCACAAATCGAGGTCGGCCAGCAGTTTCAGGCCCGATCGCCGGACGGTCAGGCTCGGGTGGTGCGAGTCGTCGGGGTCGAACCCGAGCAAGTCACCGTCGATGCCAATCACCCGCTGGCGGGCGTGGAGTTGACGTTTGATGTTGCGATCAAGGAAGTTCGGGAAGCAACCGAGGAAGAAATCCAGCACGGGCACGTCCACGGTGCCGGTGGGCATCACCACTGATTCGATCAAACATTTGATGATTGGCTGAGCAGCTCAATCGCCCCAAAAACGCAAAAAGGCGGCGAGGACCTCTCGGCGCCCTCGCCGCCCAGGGAAGGAGGGCGGAAGTAATTGCGTTCATCAGATAGTACGATTCGATTTGACGTCCGGTTCGATTTCAACACCTTTTTTTCATTTTTCTGCTCGGATCGCGGCAAATATCGGGCGTTGCAGATTGGTTGACAGGCTTGGCACGGATAGGGACGATGCTGATTGTCACTTCCGGCAACCTGAACATGCGTTGCATCTGCACACTTTTTCTGGCATCCCTTCCGCTTCTGAGCGGCTGTCCCTCGTCGCGCTCGACACCCAAATTGATCGCGACCGACGCCCCGCCTCTCGTGCTGCAGTTGCAACAACAGGATGATTCGCTGTTGAATCAGCGGGTGCGGACGTTGCTCGATTTTGAATCCGAATCGGAGACGGTTTTTGCCCAGTCTGATTCGCCGCTATCGACCAATCGAGTTGCCCACACCGGAAGCCAGTCGCTTTTGGTCAACGGCCGATCGGTGACGTTGCGGATCGGATCGGTTCTGTTTTCAACAAAACTGCCCGGCGAGTGGGCGTTGCTGGGTGCGTATGTTCGCCCGCAAGTGGATACGCCGATCACCGTGGAACTGATGGCGGGCGAGCAGATCATCACGCGGTCGAGACATACCGTGGGCAAAGACCGGTGGACGTTTTCAGGCGTGGATATCAGCGAGCTTGATCCCGCGGCATTGTCGGGTGTACAGGACCAGTTGAAACTTCGCTACACCATCGAAAACGCCGGGGCACTGGCCGGGATTTCGTTGGATGATGTGCTGATGATCGACAACCAGCAGGCGTTGGTTGATACGCTCGGCCAAGGCCCGACCGGCTGGCGCATCGCCCGCCGCGGGTATAGCACGACGATCGACGCCCCCCAACGCTTCAACATCCGCGCCGCAACTGCAGCGGGCAATGATCGCGGGTGGGTGCTGCGCGAATACGGAGATTTTCGTGCGATTCTGCAGAGTGCCGGACCAGTGAAAAACTGGGTGCTCTACAGTGACGGGCGGTATGTGGAGGATGGCCGGTTGTCGGTCAAAGGTGCTTCGGGTGAAGCCGTCGTCGCCAGTCATGCAAAGCCTGCCGAGCTTCGGGTCGATGAAACGACAGGTAAATTAGACGCCTTTACCCCTGGCGACGATAATAACGACGGTTATAACGAGCGTGTCGGGGCGTATCAGCTAGTCGCCCGATCCGGCCGATTACAGGTGCAAATCATCCCCCCCGCTGGCGTTCCGACGGCGGCACCGGTGCTGGAGATCAGCGGTCTGCCCGCCGGCAATGTCTCGGCGACCGTGGAAGGCCGACTCATGGACCGCGCCACCCGCCTGCCCGACGGGCGTGTGCTATTGATCATCCCGCTGGAAATTGACCGGCCGATGTCGATCACCATTCGCAGCACCCGGGAATAGCCGTTCCTGGCGTTCCTGCCCCACTTCCCTGCCTAACCCCTATCTGACGACCAGACTGCACAATCTGCGCCAACATAGTTAACTCCCGCATCGTCCGGGACGAAGAAAGGCATGGGAGCGGAAGAAACTGCCCATGCCCGGAACGAATGCACCATTCAGTCACGCCCATACCGACGAACCGTCGGCGTTGGATCGTCTTTACCGACGAAAGCCGTGGTATCGTGCCGCATCGCAGTGGCTGGGGTTGCAGGCCAAACTCATCGTTGTCTTCATCGCGATGATTATTTTGACCCTCGGCAGTTTTCTGCTGGTGTCGATCCGGGAGACGCGGGAACGAACGCTCAGTGACTTTAATGCTCAGGCGAGACAGGTTTCCCTGTCCCTGGCGGCGTTGGGCGCTGATGCGTTGGAGTATGACAAGACCGACCAGCTTGACGCCGTTGCCAAGGAGTTGGTGCGATCGAGCAGCGACGTCGTCGAAGTGGGCTTTTTTGACGCGAAAGGCCACGCCGTCGCCGCCAAGACGCGGAACGGCAAGCCATTGGATAATGTCGATCTGACTGACACGCGATCGCTCGGACAGGTCATCCGCGTACGCGATGGCACGATCGATCGCCTGTGCGTGGTTTCGCCGGTCTTCTCGGCCGATACGCAGAAGATCGTCGGGTTCGTACGCGTCGGCATCTCGCTGGAACAATTTCGTCAGCAAGTGGTCAGTGCCGCCTCTTCTGCCGCCCTGTTGGGTTCGGCATTGGTCGTGGTGTCAATCCCCATCGGCTGGCTGTTGGTCCGTCGAATCTTCCTCCCGATCCGCATTCTCGTCCAGGCGACCCGGCAAATTGCCAGTGGCGAACTGAACACGCAGATCGAAACCGATCGGCCGGATGTCATTGGCGAACTGGCGCGAGCCGTCCAGGAAATGACCGGGACGGTCAGGCAACAGAGAGAAGCGCTCCAGCGCGCCAATCAACAGTTGGCCGACGCCAATCGCGATTTGGAGACCAAGGTCGAACAGCGCACCGCTCAGTTTGAGGCCGCCAACAAGCGACTGAGTGTCGAGATTGCTGAAAAAGAAGATTTCCTCCGCGCGGTTTCGCATGATCTGAACGCCCCGCTCCGGAACATCAGCGGCATGGTCACGATGTTGCTGATGAAAAAGAAGGATTCCCTGGATGAGGATTCGATCCATCGGCTCGACCGCATCAAGAAGAACGTGGAAGTCGAAACCGACTTGATTAACGAATTACTCGAGCTTTCGCGCATCAAGACGCGCCGGCAGGCGATGGAGAGGGTCAATCTCGAGGAAATGATCTGGGACCTGCGCGGGATGTTCGAAAACGACCTGAAAACGCGGCAGATCAGCATCATCATCGATACCGTCCTGCCCGATCTGCAATGTGAAAAGGCGCGATTGCGCCAGGTACTGCAGAACCTGATCGACAACGCCATCAAATACATGGGCGACGGGGAGATACGGGAGATCCACATCGGGTGTCAGATTCGCTTGAGCGAAGCCGAGTTTTATGTTCGCGACACCGGGCTGGGAATGGATGCCGAGGATGCGAGCAAGGTCTTCTTCGTCTTCCGGCGAGGAAAGAACACCGCTTCACAGAATGTGTCGGGCAAGGGCGTGGGGTTGGCGAGCGTCAAGAGCATTATTGAGACGTACGCGGGGAAGATTTGGGTCGAGAGTGAACTGGGCAAGGGAAGCACATTCCGCTTCACCATCAACGGGCAATACGTCCCCGCCGCCAGCGGGACCAAGGAATCGCGGTCGGGACCGCGACCTAAGGCTTTGGCGGCGTAAACAAGGGCATCAACGATGTCAGTACAGAAACAGCAATCGGGCAACGCAGTTTCAGGAGAACGGGTTATGTTGGATGCAAATCACAAACCGGTGACGATCCTACTGGTCGATGACGACCCGGATTGTCGCATGCTCATCCGCGACGCGATCAGCGAATGCAAGGTGAGCAACTCGGTCATGGAAGCCAGCGACGGGCAGGCGGCGATCGAGTTACTAAGTAGGTCCACGGAGTTACCGGGCCTTATTTACCTCGATATCGAAATGCCGCGCCTCAATGGGCTGGAGACGCTCAAACGGATCAAAAGCGACCCACGTCTGAAGCACATTCCGTGTGTGATGATGACGGGTGTGAGCGAGGATGAACAGATGCGCAAGGCGACGGAATTGGGTGCCAACAGCTATACGCTCAAGCCCGCCAATGCCGAGCAATTTCTTAAAACCGTGCTGGCCAGCACCAATTACTGGCTGGCGATTCATCAGTACCCCGATCATCGCCTGCCGCAATCGGAGTGCAGACGTTGACGGAACCGGATAACGGATTTTTTGTTTCCACAGAGTGGATTTGAATCGTACATCACACTTGCCAGGGACGAGACAAGGTGCAGACACTAAAGCTACTCATGATCGAAGATGATGCCGACCAGCGTGATCTGGTTCGCGAGATCATCGAAGACTACTTCGGCAAAGGGACCGTGGTTTGTGCCGGTTCGCGCGCCGAGGCGATGC
>JBGSMH010000510.1:0-5719 GCA_041740275.1 Phycisphaerae bacterium | reverse complement strand
GACATCGCACGCGACATGGAGCAACTGGCCAAGCCCGGTGCGATCATGCTCCAGTACGCCAATCCCATGGCGGCCAACTGCCTGGCGCTGGGGCGCGTCAGCAAGGTGCCGTTCGTCGGGCTGTGTCATGGCGTGCAGACGACGCTCGACCTGATCGCCGGTTACTGCAACATCCCGGACAAGAACCAGATCACCTACACCTGCGGCGGGATCAACCATATGGACTGGTTCCTACGCCTGGAACACAAAGGCCGCGATCTGTATCCCGAGCTGCGCGAGAAGTTTGAGAAGGCCGAGTATTACAAGAACGAAAAGGTGCGCGGCGAAGTTTTCCGACACTTCGGGTACTTCATGACCGAGAGCACCGGCCACCTGTCTGAGTACGTCCCGTGGTTCCGCAAAACCCAAGCCGCGCTGGACCTGTACTGCGACGAACCCGCGTTCGGCGGCGAGAGCGGCGCGTACTACAAATGGGGCAAGGCGATGGCCGAGAAGTATGCCCAGGTCGATCCGCTTCAGTTCGAGGAGACTAACTGCGACCATCGCAGCGTGGAATATTGCAGTTGGATCATGGAGGCGGTGGCGACGGGCAAGCCGTTCCGGTTCATGGGCAATGTTTACAACGATGGCTACATCGACAATTTGCCGCACGACGCGTGCGTCGAGGTGCCGACCTTCGCCGATGACACCGGCCTGCGCCCGACGCGCGTCGGCTCACTCCCACCCCAATGTGCCGCGGCGTGCATGACCAACGTCGTCGTGCAACAACTGTGCGCCGAGGCGGCGCTGGGAGGTGATCCCGAGCATATCGTCCACGCGCTGGCGCTGGACCCCCTGACGGCGGCGGTTTGTACTTTAAAGGAAATCCGCGACATGAGCGTCGAAATGCTCGAAGCCCAACGCGAGTGGTTGCCCGAGTTTGCAGGCAAGTCGATCCGCCCGACGCCGACGATCAGCATCCCCGCGGACGTCAAACCGATCGAAGTCCCCCTCGACCCCGCTTTGGCGATCCACCAGCGGTTCGGAAAACTGGTGTCGCAGAAGACGTCATAGCAGCAATCGTGATCAGCAACGCCGGCGGCGCAGAAAAAGCCCTGCCGTCGCCAGCAACGCAAGCGATGCCGGTTCTGGCACGACGTCCGTGGTCAGATGCAGATCATCAATGTAGTTGTTGATGGCACCGGAGAAGCGCAGCTCGTTGATCCACTTGTCCTGTCCGGCGATGACCTGCACATAGATATCCTTGAGAATGGCCGTGTTCAGTTCATAGGACCAGATGACCTCTCCGTCGAGCAGGCCCTGGACGCCGAAAATACCCTGCTGGCCCCATTCGCTTTCGTGCATCATCCAAAGTGAATCCACGATCACCAACTCGGAAAAGAGGATCGAGGGATTTGTAATCTCCGAATAGATGTGACGGTTGGGCTCGCCACCGGACGTGTGGTCAATAAACTCATCGATGCGTTGCCACCCATTCCAGGTGATATCGAGTTCTGCCGGTGTACCGGCAGGACGGTACAACGAGGACAGCGCTCCCTCGCCGCTGCCGAGGTCGGAGAAATTGATCGTCAGTGACGGGATCTGGATGGTGCTTTCCACATCCAGAACAAACGATCGCCACGCGGTCTGTCCCAGGCCATCGGTGACATAGCAGATGGCGGTGTATTGGCCGGGCACGTTGTAGGTGTGCGTTCCGGCGGCACCATTCTTGTAGGTGGTATCGCCAAAGTACCACTGGTACTGCAATATCCCATCCGGGTCGTTCGCAAGGCTGCTGAAGGTGACCTGCCGATCCTTACCCAGGGTAATCTGGGCATCCAGCACCGGAGCGGTATTGCCCGTCGGGGGGACTCGTTCCAGGACCGGAGCGGGGGCGTCCTTGATGGGGATGGTCCAGATCGCATTGGCGCCCTCACCACTGATGCTCCCCCCGTTCATCACCAGCAGTTCGGCCGCGAGGTCCATGCTGGCTGCGATGCTGCTGTTGAAGGTGTAGCTGCTGCCAGCAAAGGTTAATCCGTTGGTATTCAGCGCGGATTTGTAGGTATTGGGGATGGCTGACAAGCCCATGTAGGTGCCAAGGATGGCGGCGACGCTGGAGGGGTTACAGTCGCTGTCCTGCCCGCCGCGCATGGCGATCCGCATGGACTCGGTGAAGTCGCCCTGGCCATAGAGCAGACCCATGAAGACGTACCCGCCATTGAGGATCGCCGTGACATCGTAGGTCTCACCGTTGTGTGCAAAGACGGAGGGATGCGTGTTGGCCCACTTGGTTTCGAGCAACTGCCAGGTCTGTTCCCAGGTCTTGCCGGCTTGGTGCGAATTAAAGACATCATCGACGACGGCCCGATAGTCGGACCCGACCGGGACGGATTGGCGCCCGGCCTGGAGAATCTGATCAAGCGACGTGGCGATAAAGGCCTCGGCCTGCATCGCCGCCATCGCGACCCCGCCGTAGACGCCATCGCCGTAGTTCATCACATGCCCGGTGCGCCACGCCAGATCGATCGCCGCCGACCGCTGGCCGGGCGTGATGGCCCCGATGTAATTCGATTCGATCTGCCAGTCGATCGCCCACGACTTGCTGTTGTTGCTGAAATGCCCCGACCAAGGCGCGGGAATCCCCGACCGCAGATTATTCCAGCCGGCCTGATTGGCCTCGAACAACAGAAAATTGCTGTCGCGGAAGGAGTTGCCGTAATCCACCCAACTGGCGTTGACGCCTTTGCGGACCATGGTGTCGAGAAAGGGTATCTCGACATACATGTCGTCCTGACCGAACGCATCGTTAATGAGACTTGAGCGCCAGACCGGCACTTCGTTTGCGGGGATCGTTCGACCGAGGTAGCGAAACTCAGTTGGCGCGCCCCAGGTGACGCCCACCATCTGTCCGACCCAACTGCCGCGAACGCGATCTTCGATTTGGCTTTGAGTAAGGGTGATCTGAGCAAGCGTCGGGGCGGCCTGCGTTGCGCAGAGCCCCAGACCCAACAGCGTGAGTTTGACTGGCTGCATTGGAGTTCCTCCTGCAATGCGACAATTTCGTCGCCCGATCAATGAGGGCGACATCGACACTGCAATCAAGCTGACCTAAGAATAACCCAATTTTGGTTCAAATACAAAACACAAACGGTTTTGTGCTTGACTTCGATTGATATTGCAGGATAATTTCAACTTGGGTCAAAAACATCGAAGGATTTTTCCCCCGTTTTTCGTTCATTTCTGAGGAATCATGCCGGGTAAGGTCCTGATCAGGATCGTTCGAACTCGGCGCGGTTGAGAGGAGTTCTGATGTCGTGTCTGAAAACAAGAAAATCGTCTAGCGGCTTCACGCTCGTGGAACTGCTTGTTGTCATCGGGATCATCGCGGTTTTGATCTCCATTCTGCTACCGGCGGTTCAGCGCGCCCGTGAATCCGCCCGGCGACTGGCATGCTCGTCGAACCTGCGCTCGCTGACTTTCGCGCTGCGGATGTACATCCAGGACAACCGCCAGTGCCAGCCCCTGCATAGCGTGTACTTTGCCAATGGCGGACCGGGCGTTCCGCTTGTGGGAAACTCCTACGCGTTCGAGTTCCTGTATTACGTCGCACTGGCCGATTATGTCGGGGTCAAGAACGTGGTGACCAAACCGATTCAGGCCGGGCCGGGTGGGCGCATGTGGGCCTATTACGGTGCGATCGCCAACAACGGGCCGGGACGCAAGAGCGTCCTGTTCTGCCCCGCCGATGACTCCATGGCATCTGACCCCGGCTTTGATCCCCTGACCAGTCCAGCAATCCAGTGGACTACGTTCAGTTCCTATGGCGCGATCGCCATGAGTTGGACGGACTGGGAGTCGAGTGACGGGAATGTTCAGGTGCCCAACTTCCCCGGCGCTGCGGTTCCGAGCCCGGCCGACAACTACAGCTTTAACAACGCCAATCAATCCAAACACCTGGGCAAAACCCTGTCACGAAAATCGCGCCCCAGCGAGCTACCGGTCTTTGCTCATCAACGCAAAAACACTGCGACCTACAGCTTTATGATGTACGCGTTAGGCCAGAATGGCACCGGCTGGGGTGGGTACCAACTTTCCACCCGCGCCCCCTGGCATAACCGCGTCGAACCGGTCGCATTCCTCGACGGACACGTCTCGACCATCCAGCAAAAAGAGTTGATCCAGCCAGACAAAGGCGGGCGCAGAGAAGGTTCGTTCTGGCGATACATGCAGTAAGAGATCGAAGCAAACCAGATGCACCGGCGATATCGGCGCGGCTGAGAGGAGTTCTGATGTCACGTCTGAGAACAAGAAAATCGTTTGGTGGCTTCACGCTCGTGGAACTGCTTGTTGTCATCGGGATCATCGCGGTTTTGATCTCCATTCTGCTACCGGCGGTTCAGCGCGCCCGTGAATCTGCCCGGCGACTGGCATGCTCGTCCAATCTGCGCTCGCTAACCTATGCGTTGCAGATGTACATGCAGGACAATCGGCAATGCCAGCCGCTGCACAGCACCTACTCAGACCTGGGTCCGTCGTATAACGGAAACACCTACGCGTTCGAGTTTCTGTATTACGTCGCATTGGCCGATTACGTCGGGATTAAGAACGTGGTGACCCGCCCGATTCAGGCTGGACCGGGTGGGCGGATGTGGGCCTACTACGGTTCGATCGCCAACAACGGGCCGGGACGCAAGAGCGTCCTGTTCTGCCCGGCAGATGATTCCCTCGCATCCGATCCCGGATTTGATCCCCTGACCAGTCCCTCGATCCAGTGGACCACCTTCAGTTCCTATGGCGCGGTTGCCATGAGCTGGACAGACTGGGAGTCGAGTGACGGGAATGTTCAGGTGCCCGGCTTCTACGGCCCGGCAGTGCCAAGCCCGGCGGCTACCAACAGCTTCAACAACGCCAATCAGGCCAAGCATCTGGGCAAAACCCTCGCCCGTAAATCGCGTCCCAGCGAGTTGCCGGTCTTTGCCCACCAACGCAAGAGCAATGCGACGTATACGCTGATCATGTATGCACTGGGGCAGAACGGCAGCGGATGGGGCGGCTACCAGTTCTCCATGCCTGCCCCCTGGCACCACCGCGTCGAACCCGTCGCATTCCTCGACGGTCACGTCTCATACATGGGGCAAAAAGAGATCGTCCAGCCCGACAAAGGCGGGCGCAGAGAAGGTTCGTTCTGGCGATACATGCAATAGAGAAATCGAGGTAAAGAAGTTGCCTCGGCGAACCCGGTTATGCGCGACGATCAATCGTCGTCATCGTCATCCACTCTGTTTCTGTGGCCGCGGGGTTCATCGCCGCCTTCGCTCTCGCCGAGTTGTAATGTGGTCGCGAACACGGGCAGTACGGTGCTGCGCGTCGTGGGGTTGTAGTTGCGGTACAAACCCACGGCCAGGAACGCCAGCACTGAAAGGAAAATGATTGTCGCCACTGGCGAGGATGTGCGAATACCGGCTTCGGGCGCGGCGACTTTATTGCCCGTGATCATACTGCCGATGATGTTCTCGCGATGGCGAACGGTGTGAATGACCACGCCCACAACGTGCAGCACAACCACGCCGAGCAGGATGTAGGTCAGCAGGCCGTGGACTTCTTCGAACGCTTCGCTGCCGTTGGCCAGAAGTAATCCGGATACGACGACCGCGATCACGAGCCCGAACATCGCGAAGATCGCATAGCTGGAGCCCGGGTTATGGCCGACATGCGTGTTGGGCTGGCCGGTGGTGAT
>JBGSMH010000509.1:0-10751 GCA_041740275.1 Phycisphaerae bacterium | reverse complement strand
GGCAGCTTGTTCCTGTTCGTCACCTACCATGACGTGCTGCGTATTTTTGGTTGATGGTTGTCGATCGGTGTGGCATTTTGTTACAGTGTCGCCCGATGGATCGAACACGTCAGACACGGATGTCACGGATAGTTGCGTTCTCGCTGGCACTTGCCTGCGGGCAACTTGCGACAGCGCAAGTGCGTGAGCGGGTCGACGAGCTGTTCAAAGATCCGTATCTCCGCAACATCGAAGTGGGCATCAAATTGGTGAAGTTGGGCGACAAGCCCGACGCCGACCAGACGCTGTACGAACGTCGTCCCGACGTGCCCTTCACGCCCGCCAGCAACCTGAAAGTCATCACCACGTCCGCGGCGCTGGACCTATTGGGGGCCGATTTCAAGTTCAACACGTTGCTGGTGCAGAAGGATCAGTCGCTGGCGTTGGTCGGTGATGGCGATCCGACACTGGGTGATGCCGAGTTTCTTAAGAATGCCGATTGGAAAAGCACCACGCTATTTGCCAAATGGGCCGAGGCGCTGTCGGCACGGGGACTAAAAGAGGCGTCGGAATTGGTGTATGATGACTCGATTTTTGATGCCGAGTATCAGCACCCTAGCTGGCCGGCGGATCAGATTCAGAAGCGCTACGTCGCCGGGGTCGCGGGGCTGAACTTTAACGCCAACTGCCTCGATTTCTTCCTCAAACCCAACGCCCGTGGCGAGGTGGTTTCGTACCAGACCGACCCGCCCAAGATGGGCATCCCGATTCAGAACAACTGCACGCTGGGCTCGAAGAATGCGGTTTGGCTGTCGCGGGGCAAAGGCTCTGACACGATCATCCTTCGCGGCGAAACCAATGGAGCCAACGTCGAGCCGATCTCGGTGACGATCAACAATCCGCCTTCGTTTACCGCCGACGTCTTTGTGCGGACTTTTGGGGACGCGGGCGTAGCGATCAAAGGTGAACCCACACGCGATCCTTCCATTCGCAAATCGATTAAGGATTGGACCGTGCTTGCCGTCCATGAGACGCCGATTGCGCAGGTGCTCACGCGTGCCAACAAGGACAGCATGAACATCTACGCCGAGGCGCTCTGCAAGCGGATCGGTGCCAAGGCGACAGGCGAATCGGGTACATGGGCGAACGGCACGCAGGCGATGGGCAAATACCTGCAATCGCTGGGCATCCCGGACAACCAATTCTCGCTCGATGACGGCAGCGGATTGAGCCGCAAAAACGCCATCAGCCCCGACGCGATGATCACAGTCCTGCGACACCAATTCCACAGCAAAAATCGCGATCTATTTATCAGCACGTTCTCGGTCGGCGGGATTGACGGTACACTCGAGCACCGCTTCGACAACACCGCACTCAAGGAACGCGTTTTTGCCAAAAGCGGCTTTATCGACGGCGTCAGCACGCTTAGCGGGTTTGTTCGCGGCAAGGATGATCAATGGTACGCCTTTTCGATCCTTTTCAACGGCATCGCCAAGGGCACCAACGCCACCGCAAAAAAACTTCAGGAACGTATCGTATTGTCTTTGGAATGACCGCGCACCGTACTTTGAAGGAGTCTGAAACATGGGATGGATGACACGATTGATCGGGTTGTTGTCACTAATGCTCGTATGCGTCGGATGTGCCGGCAGCGGCGGAGACGTGAAGTTTGCCGACGAATCCATCGTCGTCAGCGGCGATCGCGTGCCCTACGCGGTTTACACCCCCGCCAACTACGACACGACGAAGAAATACCCCGCCGTCGTCTTCCTGCACGGGCTTTTTGAAGGCGGCAGCGACGGCAAATCACAAACCCGCGTCGGCATCGGACCGGCGATCCAAAAAGACCCGTCCAAGTGGAACTGCATCGTAATCATGCCGCAGACCCCGAGTAACTGGCAAAAGCCCGAGTCGGTCGAACTGGCAGGTCTGGTACTCGACGACGCGGCCAAACGTTACAGCATCGACCCCAAACGCATCACCGTCACCGGCCTAAGCAACGGCGGCGCGGGGGCGTGGCTGCTGGGGGCAAAATATCCCGGACGCTTCGCCGGTATCGCACCGCTTTGTGCGTTCTCTGAGTACGGCGCGGTCTCGGGCCTCGCCAGCACACCCGTATGGGCGTTTCACAATGGTGGCGATTTTGTCGTCGGATCAGGCGGGACCAAGGAGATGGTCAAACGCATCAACGAGGCCGGCGGCAACGCGACCGTGACCATCTACGGCGGGGTCGGGCACAACTGCTGGGACAAAGCCTACGCCGACAGCGAAGTGATCGCCTGGCTGCAGAATCCCAAACGCCGCTGACATCATCCGGTGACGACCAGTTGGTTGTAGAAAATTGACGCAAGACCCAGCAGGCAGAAAAATCCGACGATATCGGTCACAGTCGTCGCGAAGATCGTCGCGCTCTGGGCCGGGTCAAAGCCGAGTCGCTTCATGATAAATGGGATGCCCGCACCAGTGGCACACGCGACGGTGTGATTGATCACCAACGCGACAAAAATCAGCAGACCCAGTGCAGGATTGCCCTGCCACATCAGTGCGACCAATGCGGTCACGACGCCGCAGACCAATCCGGTGAGCAGGCCGACGAATGTCTCACGCGCAAGCACGCGTCGCAGTAATCTTCCATCAACATTGCTGGTCGCAAGCCCGCGCACCGCAACCGCCATCGCCTGTGCCGACGCGTTGCCGCCCATCCCGGCGATCACCGGCAAATACACCGCCAGCACCACCAGTTTGTCGATCGTGCTTTCGAATATCCCCACCACCGACGCCGCCATGAAAGCGGTGCCGAGATTGATCAAAAGCCACCAGACGCGCGACTTGAAGCTGAACTGCCATGTGCTGCTCAGACGTTCTTCGGCACCGGCACCGAACATCTTTTGAACGTCTTCCGTCGCCTCTTCCTGAATGACATCCACGACGTCATCGACGGTGATCAGCCCGATCAATTTGCCCAGATCATCGACCACCGGGACCGCCAGATACCCGCTCTCGCGCATGATGTGGGCGACATCCTCCTGATCCATCGTGGCCGGGACGGATCGAACGTTCTTGATCATGATCGCCCGAAGTTGGCGCGACGGATTGGCCAGGATCAGGTCGCGCATCGACAGCACGCCGACCAGTCGGCCGATGCGGTCGATGACGTAGACGTAAAACATCTGCTCGAGCTCCTGGCTGAGCTTGCGGAGCAGGGCAATCGCGTCATCGACGGTGAGGTACTCGTAGAGTGCCGTCACCTCGGTGGTCATGATGCCACCGGCGGTGTCCGGGGCGTGCTGTTCGAGTTTGCGGGTTTCGGCGGCCTTGGCGACGTCCAGTTCGGCCAACAGCTCGTCGTGGGCTTCCTGATCGACCAATCCCAGGATATCGACGCGATCGTCCGGGTCCATTTCCGCCAGGATCATCGCGGCTTCAGGCCGGTACATCGCCAGGATCACCCCGGCGGCTGTGCCAGCGTCGACTTCCTTAAAGATCGACGCGGCGGTCTTGGGGTCCAGATACTCCCCCACTGCCGCCGCCTGCTCCAGTTCCAACCTCTCCAAAACCCGTGCGCCCTGCCTGCGGGGGGCTTCTTCGATGGTTCGGGCGATTTTGCCCGGCGAGCTTTCGAGCAATTCGGTGGTGATCTCGATCTCATCGGGCGCAACATCCATCGACACCGCCGATGCGCTTTCGCGCTCGGCGGCCTGTTCTGTCAGCGACTCTGTCTCGTGTTGATCGGCCATCGGTTCGGTTCCAGCACCTTTCGGCAGCGTATCCTATCCATCGGCACGAAACAGGGTAGTACAAAAGCGGGATGGTTCTTTGGATCGGAATGTGGGCTGATAACGAATCCACCGGCGGCAGACTTGCCAGCGGCGCGTGGGTGTCTATATTCGCGCCAGGTTTTTGACAGCAAACCCGCTGAAGCACGGCATGGAAGGAGCCAGGGATGGCGTCTGGGAAGAAAGATCAGCAACCAAGCGACGGCCTATTTGATCAGGTTACCGGATCAGGGTCAGGATCCGGCACCGGTGCCACAGGTCAAGCCAAGCTGGGCGACCGCGAAGACAGCGCCAATCTGCACGAGATCGCCCAAACCCGCTATCTCAATTACGCCCTCTCGGTCATCACCAGCCGCGCCCTACCGGATGTGCGGGACGGGATGAAACCGGTCCATCGTCGGATTATCTACACGATGTGGCAAAACGGGCTTCGTTCCGACGCCAAGCACCGCAAGTGTGCCACGGTCGTCGGCGATGTCATGGGTCGCTATCACCCGCACGGCGACGGCGCGATTTATGAAGCCCTGGTTCGCATGGCTCAGCCGTTTGCGATGCGGGCGACGCTCATTGATGGTTCGGGCAACTTCGGCTCCATGGACGGCGACCCCGCCGCCGCGATGCGATATACCGAGTGTCGCCTCACCCCCATTGCCGCCGAAACCATTAGCGAAATCAGCCAGGGAACGGTTCATTTCCGACCGAATTACGACGGCACAAAAGAAGAGCCGGTCGTCCTGCCCAGCAAGGTGCCCAATCTGCTGCTCAACGGCAGTGCCGGGATCGCAGTCGGCATGGCAACCAACGTCCCGCCGCACAATCTGGGGGAGTTGTGTAATGCGCTTTTGAAGATCATCGACGACCCGGACATCAAGGAATACCAACTCGTCGCCAATGATGCGGTACGCGGGCCCGATTTCCCCACCGGCGGGCAGATCCTCAACACCAAAGCCGAACTGCTGGAGGTCTACAAGACCGGCCAAGGTGCGATCAAGATGCGCGCCACCTGGGAAAAAGGCCAGACCACCCGCGCCGCCCAAGTCCTCTACATCACCAGCATCCCGTACGGCGTGAACAAAGCCGAACTCGTCGAATCGATTGCCCAAATCGTCATCGGCAGAAAGATGCCGCTGATCGTCGATGTGCGCGATGTCAGCACCGACGATGTCCGCATCGAGTTGCAGATCAAACGTGACGCCGAGATCGACAAGGTGATGGCGTACCTGTTTAAGCACACGCTCTTGCAGACCAACTTCAATGTTAATCTGACCTGTCTGATCCCCACCGACAACCCCGAAGTCGGAAGACCCGAGCGGCTGGGACTCAAGGCGATTCTCTGGCATTTCCTCCACTTCCGATTGGAGGTCGTCACCAAGCGATTGGCGCATGAACTCGAGCAACTCAAGAAGCGCATCCATTCGCTCGAAGGCTTTGCGTTCGCGTTCGACATTCTCGATGACCTGATCAAGATCATCCGCGGCAGCGAAGGCAAAGCCGATGCCGCCGCAAGAATCCTCAAGAAATACGGCGTCGATCCGCACGGCCCGCGCAAGCCCAAGGATGACGGGCTCGATCCCGAACAGGTCGATGACATCCTCGAACTCAAGCTCTACCGACTGGCGCGACTCGAAATCAACCTCATCCGCGATGAATTGAACGAGCGGAACAAGCGTGCCAGGGAGATCAAGCGTCTATTGGGCGAGGAAGAGGCCAAAGGCCGCTGGGGCATCGTCAAAAGTGAGATCGAAGAACTCGGCAAAACCTTCGGCAAGCAACCGGCCAACAAGCGTCGCACCTTGATCGAGGCGGCGGAGAACGAGGTCGAATACTCGGCCGAAGATTTCATCGTCGCCGAGGACAATCATGTGCTAGTCACCACCGATGGCTGGGTGAAGCGCCAAAAAGAGATCAACCCGGAAACGACGCGACTGCGCGAAGGCGACCGCATCCTCTCACTGGTGGGCGGTTCAACGCGGGCGACCGTCGCGTTTTTCAGCAACTTCGGCACCTGCTACACCGCGCGCGTGATCGACATCCCCGCGACCACCGGCTACGGCGAGCCGATCCAGAAGCTCTTCAAACTCAAGGATGGCGAGAAGATCATCGCCGCCTATTCGATGGACGATCGCGTCCTGCCGGCGCGCGCAACCGCGATCGACGCCAAGAAGCCCGATGCCGCACCCAAAACACACGGGTTGGCGGTGACGACCGACGGCTATTCGCTGCGCTTCGGGCTGGATATGTACCGCGAAGTCTCCACCAAATCCGGCCGTCGATACGCCAAACCGGCCTCGGGTGCGGAAGTGATCTTCTCGACCATTCTCACCGGCGACGAAACGATCATCGCCGCCAGTCAGGGTCGCCGCGTGCTGCTGTGCCAGGCTGATGAGATCAACTTCCTCTCCGGCCCGGGCAAGGGCGTGCTGCTGATCAAACTGGAGAAGGATGATCGAATCGTCGGCGTGATTCTCGCCACCGGCGAGCGCGACACCCTCACCGCCAAAATGTCCACCGGCGGCGAACAACGCCTCAACACCGCCCGCTACAAGATCACCAGCCGCGGCGGAAAAGGACACGAGTTTGTCTCGCGCGGGCAAGTCGTCGAAGTCCTCCCCCAACCCGTCCCCCCGCCGCAGACGTTGTAGAACTGGTACCGCTTTCAGACACTCAAAACACCGCGAAACCCTCTCACGCCATAGTATGACTGTGCCCCATTGTGATAGATAAAGACTCGGCCATACCGGTAGTCGCCGAAGAGTGCCCCGCCGAGCTTGCGGGTCGCTCCGGGCGTTTTCAGCCAGCTTGAGGTCTTGGTGTCAAAGGGGCCAGAGAACTGCAGCACTCGATATTGATCTTCTGTCAACAGTTCGATGCCCATCTCCGTCGCCATGTCGATCGCGCTATTGGCGGGTTTGTGCTCGTTTCTGGATTCCAAGCCTTCGCGGTCGTAACAGATGCTTCGGCGTCCGCTCGGCGTCTCTACAGAGCAATCCACAAACAGATAGATGCCCGTCTTCTTGTCAAAATCGACCACATCCGGCTCGCCGCCGGTGCGTTCCATTTCATTCAGTGACCACAGCTTCTGTGGATTGGCCTTCAGCCGCTCCTGCACTTTCGCCCATTCCAGCCCATGATGGCGGTTCATGTGCTTCTTAAATCGTGCCCCTAACGTGGTCAGCAGTTCATCGGTTTGAGCTGGAGACTTCGCATTTGCGTCCGTGTTCTGTTTTTTGGCCATGTGATCGGAAGCTTATTCATTCCCAAGCCCAAAATCGACCATTTTTCCGCGACAGTTGCGGGTTGGGGCTACATGACTATCATTCTTCCCTTCGCAGGCCGGTCATTTGGACCGGCTTTTTCCCACTCTGGCTCTGAAAGAAGTAGACTTGCAATGAATCAAGTGCGTAACGACATCCGCAATGTGGCCATTATCGCTCACGTCGACCATGGAAAGACGACCCTGGTGGATGCATTGCTGCGTCAGAGTGGCAATTTCCGCGATTCTCAGGTTCAGGACACCATGCTTGACTCCAATCCTCTGGAGCGCGAGCGCGGTATCACCATTCTGGCCAAGAACGTGGCGATCCTCTACACCGACCCTGACACCAAGCTGACGACCAAGATCAATCTGATCGACACCCCCGGCCACGCCGACTTTGGTGGCGAGGTCGAACGCGTCCTGGGCATGGCCGATGGGTGTTTTATCCTCGTCGATGCCGCCGAAGGTGCGATGCCGCAGACGCGGTTTGTGCTCAAAAAGGCCTTTCAACACGAATTGCGGCCGATCGTCATCATTAACAAGACCGATCGCCATGACGCCCGCGCCGATCAGGTGCTGGACGAAGTGTTTGATCTATTCGTCGAACTCGGTGCCGATGACGAAGCACTGGATTTCCCGGTCATCTATGCCTCCGGACGCGCCGGCACCGCGACCTGGAAACTGGAAGAACCCAACGACAACATCAAGCCCGTCTTTGACGCGATCCTTAAACACGTCCCCGCCCCGCACGGCGATGTCGAAAAGCCGTTGCAGGTCCAGATCACCAATATCCAGTTTAACGAATATGTCGGACGCATCGGCGTCGGTCGCATCTATAACGGCCGCGTCAAATCCGGCATGCAGACGGCAATCGTCAAGCGTGGCGGGGAGATCGTTAAATCCAAAATACAACAAGTGCAGGTCTTTGACGGCTTCGGTCGAAAGAACGTCGAAAGCGCCGAGGCCGGCGATATCGTTGCACTCATCGGCCTCGAATCGGTCGATATCGGCGACACCATCTGCGAAGTCGCCAATCCGCTCTCGCTAGAAGCCCAGGAGATCGAACCCCCGACGCTGACGATGATGTTCAGCGTGAACGATTCACCGTTCGCCGGCCGCGAGGGCAAGTTCGTCACCAGCCGCAATATCCGCGAGCGTCTCTTCAAGGAACTGGAATCGAACGTCGCGCTCAAGGTTGAGGAAACCGACAACAAGGACGCGTTTCGCGTGTCCGGCCGCGGTTTGCTGCACCTGGGTATCCTGATCGAAAACATGCGTCGCGAAGGCTATGAACTGTCGATCGGCAAGCCCCAGGTCATCCAGCGCAAGAACACCGACGGACACCTGATGGAGCCGATCGAGTATCTGGTCGTCGACGTGCCCGAAAAGAACATGGGCGGCGTGATGGAACTGGTCGGCAATCGCAAAGGCGAACTGGTCCGCATGGATAACCGTCAGGGACAGGTTCACCTTGAGTTTACCATCCCCGCACGCGGCCTGATCGGCTTGCGAACCCGCATGCTCACCGCGACGCAGGGCACGGCGGTTATGCACCATAACTTCCACGAATACGCCCTGGCCCGCGGCGACGTCCCCGGCCGCGCCAACGGCGTGATGATCGCGATGGTCGGCGGCAAGGTAAACGCCTACGCACTGGACAACCTTCAGCAGCGCGGCACGATGTTTGTCGAACCGACCAACGACATCTACGAAGGCCAGATCGTCGCCGAAAACGCACGCGACAGCGACATGGTGGTCAACGCCACCACCGCCAAGAAACTGACCAACATGCGCACCACCAGCAGCGATGGCGTGATCATTCTCAAGCCCGCCCGCAAGATGACGCTGGAGGCCGCACTGGAATACATCGAGGATGACGAAGTCGTCGAAGTCACCCCCAGCAGCATCCGACTTCGCAAGCAGGCGCTGACCGAGAACGAACGCAAGAAACAAGGCAAGCGTAAGCCGGTCGAGATCATCGAAGACTAACTCTTCACGACGCCAACAACGCGGCCTGTCGCGCGGTCCAGCAGCGGGCATGAAGCGAGTTCAGATCGTCGCAACCAAAATGCGCAAGGATGCGTTGTCGTAGCCGATCGACGCCCTCGTCGGTTCTGGCGCAGATCGGAACGAACGCGTCTGGGCAGTCGCGTGACATTGGGGCGCGGTCGATCTTGTTTACTACGACGATCGTTCCTGACGGGCACTCGATACCCGTCTCAACATCGGCATCCGTTGCATCCAACACCTTTACAATCAACTGTGCCCGATCGATCACGCCGCGTGATCGATCGATCGCGGCCTGTTCGATCGGGTCTTCGGTGGCGCGCGATCCGGGCGTGTCCACCAGTGTCACCACCATTCCCTCGATGTTGGCTCGCTCACCCACCCAGTCGCGCGTCGTGCCGGGGAGATCGGCGGTGATCGATCGATCCATGCCGAACAGTTGATTCGCCAGCGTCGATTTGCCCACATTCGGCGCGCCCACGATCGCAACCGTGGGCGGGTTGAGCAGGTGAACCAGTGCCCGGTCGGATCGCGCCCGATTTTTTGCGGCAGGGTCATTCGCCTCGATCATCGCTGCCCACGCCGTAGGTTGCGCGAGCAGGATTCGCAACGCCTGGCGCGTCGTCGCCAATGGCAAATCGCGCAGCACTTCGGCGTCAATCGAATTAGCAGGTTCGTCGTCGATCGTCACAAACCCCGCGCTGTTGGCGATCGCCACCGCAAGTTGCACCACCCACGCCCCGCCGTGCAGGGATAGATCGAGGGTGCGATCATCGACCCGCACCGCAACCGGGTCGTCGATGGTTTGGCCTGCGTCCATCAACGTCGTGTGGACGCACGCGCCGATGCGCGTGGCTTTGGTCAGGTGATTTTCGACAAACGACATCACGCCGGGTCCGCACAATCGCACCACCGCGATCGCTGCCGCGCCGGGCGGGGTGAGGATGCGAATCGTATCGGTCGGCAAGGTCGGCGACCTCGGTTAATTGCCGTGCTTGATGTGGTGATTCGTGTACGCCAGCGCGATGCCGTACAGCACCAGATCGGGCGATATCGCGTGGATCAGTTCCCACCCGCCGAACAGCGTTTCGGCATCGCCGCCGGTCGCGATGATGTCCGGCCAATCGCCCAACTCTGTCGCGTAGTTTTCGACGATCTCCTTGACCATCCCGCGCAGCCCGTGATACACGCCGTGCAACATCGCCTGCTCGGTCGTCGTGCCGACCAACTTCTCCGGCACCGCAAGCGTGACGGCAGGCAACTTGGCGGTGTTGTCGTGCATCGCATCGAGCATCATCGACGCCCCGGGTGCGATCGCGCCACCGAGAAACTCGCCTTTATCGCTGCACAGGTTGATCGTGATGGCGGTCCCGGCATCGACGACGACGCACGCCTTCTGCATCTGCTCAAACGCCGCCGCCATCGTCAGCACGCGATCCACGCCGGTCTGCTGCGGTGCATCGGTCTTGATCGGTAGCGGCAGATCGATCTGCTTGCCGACCCATTCCACCGATTTACCCGTCGCTTGTAGCACCGCATGTTCAACGCCTTCCAGCGCCCCAGGATTGACCGACGCCCCGACGACTTCGGCGTCGGTCTGCTCCGAGAGTCGCGACCACGCCTCTGCGATCGCACCGGGCAGATCCTGCCGCTGCTCCAGTGAGATCCGCCGAGTGTATTCCAGTTCTCCCGCTACAAACGCGCCCAGTGCGATGCGGGAATTGCCGATGTTG
>JBGSMH010000508.1:0-2983 GCA_041740275.1 Phycisphaerae bacterium | reverse complement strand
CGATGAGCATCCACGCATCGGCGATCACGGTCGTCGCGGCGGTCATGGTGCATGGGGCGTGGTTACAGCGTCGTCGACTCGGACGATTCGCGACCCATGTCGCTTTGGGAGCGGCGATCGCGGTGCTTCCGCTCCTGCCGTACGTCATGTCGCAATTGCCGGTCGCACTTGGACTGGCACCCGCACCGGATCGACCCGTGACCGGGCTTGTGCCTGGCTACCCTGATCTTACGCCCCAGCAGTCGCATGGGGAATCGGTGCTCTATGCGTTCACCGGCACCCGCACCATGACCGGCGATTTCCAGATCATGCCGCGGTTCGAATCCGGGCCTATCAAGTATCTTCAAACAGTGGCGGGGGGCGGAACATGGATCATCCATCTGTTATTCGCCGTCGGCGTCGGCTGGACGGTGTATCAGGTCTTCCGATCGGGCGGACCCGACGAAAAGCCTTCGACCGTGGTTCCGATTGCAGCGACCTGCTTGATAGCGATCCTGTTCAATGCGGTTCTCTTTGTCGCGATTCGTCCGGTCGCCGTCGACCATTATTTCAACGGGAGTTACGGCGTGTACGTCGTGATCGTCGGGTTTGCCTTGGCGCAGCTTGCATCGTGGCGATGGTCCGACGCTGTCGCGGGGGTCGCGATCGTATGCCTCTGTTCCTACACGGCTCTTTCGCTTGCGAATCTCCACCAAACTCGAGGCCGTCAATTGGGATACGGCCCGGTGCTGGAGGAACAGGTGCGGGTTGTTAACGATTTCCGTGCTGCAGGTGAGGCGGGATTTGAGACCGATGTCATTCACATGGTCTTTTTTCCGCATGGCGTTCGGACGCTCTGGAAACTGCAACCAGCAGATGCACCGCCGCCCAATACGCCGGGTCAGCGGTTCGTCACATCCGCCGCCCGTGACCGGGGAGACCTGGTCATTCAGCCCCAAGTGCCTCAAAGTGAGAGTGCGCGCGGATTGCCGCTGCTGTTCGATACGCCTCTCAAAACGATGCATTGAGTGTGCCAATCGCCTGATCTGTCACTCCTGTGGCTGGGTCGTCGGCGACGCGGTGAGTTGTCGGGCGAGTGCGTCGATTCGCGCGGTCCGCTCCTCGGGCGTGAGGGTGTCGGGAAGATCAATCGATTTGCCTGTCAGATCGCCGATACGGGCCAATGCGGCTTTGCGGAGGATCGGGTCGTCCAGATAGAGCGAATCGCACAAAAACGTCATGTCCTTGCGCAGTTCGGCGACACGTTTCTCAGGCAGCGGCATATGGGCGCGGACGATCGCGTCGGCGGTGGCGCGGGCGTCGGGCGAAAGCTTGGACAAATCCATCCGGCCAATCACCAAACCCGCCATCGCCCCCATCCCGGCCAACTCTTCCCCGGCGGCGGTGCGGTCGGCAAAGTCGGGGTTGCCTAATCGCCCGATCAGACCATCCACCCGCTCACGCAGCTTCGGATCGATCGTCACTTCATTGGATAACACCTGCCACGCCGTCGCGACATCGCTGGTGCGCATCACACCGGCGGCACGGATGTCGGCTAGAATCGGCAAAAGGTACTTCCGCATCGTCTGCGGGTGATCTCGCCGCAACTGCGCAAAGCTCGCACCCGATAGCACCAGATTGACCAGCGGATCGGCCTGTCGGTCATCGACGATCTTGACCGTCAGCCGTACCGGGTCGTCGTTTTCATCGGCAAACATCCGCGACTGGATCAACGTGACGGTCGATATCCCGTGCTCACTCTCGGCGTCGCGACTGATCTGCAAATAGTCCGCGCCGGTGATGATGTGCGTGTAAACCGCCAGTTGATCGGCTTGGGATAGATCGATGTGCTTCAGGTGCATCATCAATGTCTCGGGCAATCCGACGGTGACCGACATCTTGCCCGCCCAATCCGTCGCCGGTTGTGAGACGGCACCGCCGGTGGGGGCGATCAGCGGCCGGACGTGCAAGTGCCCGTCTTCGATCGCGACCGACAGAATCTTCTCCATCGCCAGCGGCTTGCGCTCGGTCAGTGCCGAGAACTCTTCATCGACCAGTTTCTTGTGTTCGGAGCGCAGTTCGGTCAGCGTCGGCTGGGTTGTCGCCGCGACCGCAACCGGCGCTTCGGGCAGCACCTGGGCAACCAGCGTGGACAGGCAAATCGTGACGATCGATACCATCTCCCGTAGTATAGCACCTCGCTGCCACTTGGAGTTCAACATGCCGGATCGCAAGCCCAATATTCTCCTCATCACCACCGACCAACAGCGTTACGACGCACTGGGCATCAACGGCAATCCGGTATTGCGTACGCCCAACCTCGACGCCCTGGCAACCGGCGGGACCAACTTCTCCCGCTGCTATGTCAGTTGCCCGGTCTGCATCCCCGCGCGTCGAACGCTGCTCAGCGGGCTTCATCCCGATACCCACGGCATGCAAGGCTATCGCGACGGCTGTGAGTTTGATCCCAAGCACACCTTGCCCGGCTGTCTGAGTGCCGCGGGGTATCAGACGCAACTGGTCGGCAAGCTTCACCTGCACCCGCAACGCAAGCGATACGGGTTCGATCACATGATCCTCTCGGACTCGGCCAATCATCGGCCGACCTCAGCCAACCAGATGCACAACGACTACACGACCTGGCTGATCAACCAAGGCCATTCGCATCACTCCAACGCCCACGGGATCAGCGGCAATGGCAGGGTGGGGCGGCCGTGGACGCTCAGTGAAGAATTGCACCACAGCAGTTGGGTCGCCGAGATGGGGGCGCGGTTCTTGGAGACGACGCGCGACCCGTCGTGTCCGTGGTTTATGCACCTCAGCTTCGTCGCGCCGCACCCGCCATTGATTCCGCCTCAGGCGTATTGGGATCGATATGCAAATAACAATGAGTTGCGGCCGACCATTGCCGACTGGGCACCGCGACACGCGCCGCGTCCCGGCAAGTCGCCGGATGCGGCGACCGGTCCGTTCGATGCCGCCGAGATCCGTGACGCCATCGCCG
>JBGSMH010000507.1:0-5019 GCA_041740275.1 Phycisphaerae bacterium | reverse complement strand
AAGGTGAAGAGGGCGGCGAGAAGAAGGCCGGCGGTGCCAAGAAGCCCGGTCCCGGTGCCCGGCGTCGCGGCCCCGATGGTCGTCGCGGCGAGGCCGACGAAAAACTCCGCGAGTTTTCCGAACAGGATCTCAAGGACCGTGCCGACCGTATCCAGGCCGCCAGTGCCATGCGGCAGGCGACCGATCGTCACCTGTCCAAGACCGAAGCCCGCGGCACGCACATTCAGGCCCGCACCGCCGCCCAGCGCGGGGGCGTTCTGGAGATCGAAGAGCCGATCACCATCCGTACGCTGTCCACCGAATTGGGCGTCAAAGCCAACGAATTGCTGACCAAGCTCATCAAGCAGGGCGTGTTTGCCAGCATCAATCAGGCACTGGATTTTGACACCGCCTCCATGTTGGCGCTGGGGTATAACGTCGAGTTGCAGATCAAGGCCAAGCCGTCACTCGAAGATGAGTTGATGGCCGAGTTTGATGCTCGTATCGCCGAGGAAGGCAAACTGCTCCCCCGTCCGCCGGTGGTGACGATTCTGGGTCACGTCGATCACGGCAAGACGTCGTTGCTGGACAAGATTCGTTCCGCCAATGTCGCCGCTGGCGAATCGGGCGGGATCACGCAGCACATCGCGGCGTGGCAGGTCAATGCCGGTGGCAAGCAAGTCACCTTCATCGACACGCCCGGCCACCAGGCGTTTACCGCGATGCGTGCCCGTGGTGCGAATATGACCGACGTGGTCGTGCTGGTTGTCTCCGCCGCCGAAGGCGTGCAGCCGCAGACCGTCGAGTCGATCGCCCACGCCAAAGCCGCTGGCGTTCCGATCATCGTTGCGTTGAACAAGATGGATCGCGACGATGCCAACCCGGACATGGTGCTGGGACAGCTCGCCGCCAATGAACTGAATCCGACCGAGTGGGGTGGCGACACCGAAGTCGTCCGCACCTCCGCGGCCACGGGCATGGGCATTCCTGAACTGATCGAAGTTCTGGACTACCAGACCCAGCTTCGCGAACTCAAGGCCGACGCCAGCGGGCCGGCGCGCGGCACCGTTATCGAATCGCGCATGGATGCGGGTCTGGGTCCGATCGCAACCGTGCTGGTGCAGGACGGCACACTCAAGGTCGGCGATGTCGTTCTGGCGGGTGTGGGTTGGGGCCGTGTCCGCTCGCTGCTGGATGACAAGCTCAAACCGGTTCCTGAAGCCGGCCCGAGCATGCCGATCATCATCAGCGGCATGTCCGAACTGCCCCAGGCCGGGGATAAGTTCTACACCGTTGATTCGCTGGATCGCGCCCGTGAGATTACGCAGGAACGCGTCGATCTGGCTCGCGCCAATCAGTTGGCCGACAAGGCCAAGGTCACGCTCGAGAGCGTGTACGGCCAGATGAAGGAATCGACGATCAAGACGATCAACCTGATCATCAAAGCCGACGTGCAAGGCTCGGTCGAAACGTTGCGTAAGACCGTTATTGATCAGAACACCGAAGAGGTGCGGGTCAAGGTCATCCACGCCGCCGCCGGTGCGATTTCCGAGAGCGATGTCGAACTGGCCGACGCCAGTGATGCGGTCATCATCGGGTTCCACGTTGTACCCGACGAATCCGCCCGCGCGATGGCCGAGCAGCGTCGCATCGAAATTCGCACCTATCGCGTCATCTATGAGATTTTCGACGACCTGAAGAAGGCCCTGTCGGGCATGCTGACCCCGGAAGTGCGAGAAAAGTTGCACGGCCATGTCGAAGTGCGTCAGGTCTTCAAGGTCAGCCGACTGGGCAACATCGCCGGTTGTTATGTCACCGATGGTCACATCCAGCGTGGCAGCAAGATTCGGCTAATCCGCGATGGCCGGGTCATCACCGAAGACATCACCATCGATTCGCTCAAGCGGGTCAAGGACGACGTCAAGGAAGTCAAATCCGGTTTCGAATGCGGCATCAAGTTGCACGGCTACGACGACATCAAGATTGGCGACGTTTTCGAAGCCTATATTCGGGAGACGTTCCAGAGAACCCTCTAACAGTGACGAGTGGTGAGTGGTCAGTGGCTAGTATTTTTGCTTCCACTAACCACTCGCCACTAACCACTAGCCACTATGCATGTAGGTATTCTTCAACTCGATTTATCCATCCCGGAGGCGTTGAATCTGAAAGACAAGCGTCGCGTGATCCTGAGCCTCAAGGACCGGATCGCCAACACTCACAACGTCAGCGTGGCGGAGGTGGATCGGTTGGACGAATACCAGCGGTGCATCATGGGCGTCGCGATGATCAGCAATGACAAGCGCTACGTCGAAGGCGGCCTGAGCAAGATCGTGGATATGGTGAAAATGAACGCGGGTGTGAACCTGGTGGATTATCAGATCGAGATGCTGTGAAAATGATTTACCGCAGAGACGCAGAGGACGCGGAGATGTTTTCAAAGTTTAGGTTGCTCTCCGCGATCTCAGCGTCTCCGCGGTGAATTGAGAATGTAAATTATGAGTCGCAGAACAGAAATGATCGGCAGTACGTTGCAGCAGGAGCTGATGAGCATCATCATGCGCGAGTTGAATGATCCGCGCTTGACGGGCATGCCCAGTATCACGCGCGTCAAGGTCGCCGAGGATCTGGGGACCGCCGATGTGTATGTGACCATCATGGGCACCGAAGGCAAGCAGACGGCGGCACTCAATGCCCTCAAGCATTCTGCGGGGATGATGCGTCAAAAGCTGCAAAAAACGCTCCCGATGCGCACCGTCCCGTACCTCAAGTTCCATATGGACGAAAACTTGAAAAAGGAACTGAGCGTTCTGGAACTGATCGACAAAGCCGTGGCGGAAGAAAACCGGCTCAAAGCCTTGCGCGAGCCGACAGAGTCTGCCCCGACAGAAGCCGCTCCATCCGAAGTCGCTCCGACCGAATCCGTTCCGTCCAAACCCGAAACCACGACCGAAACCGACGCCAACAACCCATCATGAAGAACGCCACCAAGCACGCCGACAACGTCCGCAGCCTGTTCAAGAAACTGCTCAAGGAGGGCAAGCCCGACCCCAAGCAGTTGATCGATCCGGTCCGCGCCCTTGTCACCGCGATCCTCAACTTTGACACGACCGACAGCCGCGCAATCGACGCATGGAAGGTGATCGATCGAGAGTTTGTCGATATTAATGAACTCCGCGTCGCCACCGAACTGGAAGTGATCGACCTCATCGGCGTCAAATACCCGGCGATCGAGCAGCGGGCGGTGATGTTCCGCGAGGCGCTTAACGCCATCTTTGAAAAAGAGCACACGCTCAGCCTCGAGCGCCTGCGTGCGCTCAGTCGTAAGGATGCGCGTCAAGCCCTGCGCGAGTTGCCCGAAGTCACACCCTATGTCGAAGCCTACACCACGCTGTACGGCCTGGACGAAGGGGCGATGCCGGTTGATGAATCGATCCGCAAGCTTCTGGTCGAAAATGACTGCCTGGAAAACGATACGTCAATCGAAGACGCTCAAAAGTTTCTGGAAAACCAGTTCAAAGTGGATGAATGTTATGACGTGTTTTTTGTCCTGCGTCGTGCCGCGATCAAGAAGGGGAAGTAACCCCGCCACCAGCGTAAAGCACAGTATCCTTTGTACGGATAACCCTCGCCATGATGACCAATCGTCTTCCTCCTGACACGCTTCGCCTGGGTCTGCCCAGCGGTTCGCTCCAGAACGCGACCGTCGAGTTATTTGCCAAGGCCGGTTACAAGGTGACGATCGAAAGCCGGTCTGTGTTTCCGCGCATCGACGACAAGGAGATTTCCGCCGTCCTGTTTCGGGCGCAGGAGATCAGCCGGTATGTGACCGACAACATCGTCGACGCCGGTCTGACCGGCTATGACTGGATCGTCGAGAACGGCAACGAGCAGGACGTTGTCGAAATCTGCGAACTCGAATACAGCCGCGCCAGTTCAAACCCCGTCAAGTGGGTGCTGGCGGTCCCGGAAGAGAGCAGTGTTCAGAGTGCTCAGGACCTCAAAGGCAGCGTGATCGCCACCGAACTGGTCGGCGTCACCAAACGCTATTTCGAGGAGAAAAAAGTCCCCGTCACCGTCGAATTTTCCTGGGGCACGACCGAGATCAAAGCCCGTCTGCTCGATGCGATCGTCGATTGCACCGAAACCGGCTCGTCCATCCGCGCTAACAACCTGCGGATCGTCGATACACTCCTGACCAGCACCACCCGTTTCATCGCCAGCAAATCCGCGTGGGCCGATCCCAGAAAACGCGAGAAGCTGGAAAATATCGCGATGTTGCTGCAAGGCGCGATCAGTGCCCGATCAAAGGTGGGCCTGAAGATGAACTGCCCCGAAGCAAAGTTGGCCGAGATTGTGGGGTTTTTACCGGCGGAAAAGAGTCCGACTGTGTCGCGCCTCAACGATTCGGACTGGGTCGCGATCGAAGTGATCCTCGATGAAAAACAGGAACGCGAACTGATCCCGCGCCTCAAACGCGCTGGGGCGACTGGAATCTTCACCTACGCTTTGAATAAAGTCATCCCGTGATGAACCGGATTCTCATCCCGCTCGTGTGGGTCGCGCTGGCGATGGCGAGCGGGTGTGCGTTACGTCCAAAGGTCGTCGAATCGCCGCCGGTCGTTTCTGATGCACAACTGCCTCTGTCGCAGATCAACCCCAATCTTGTTCTGCCTGATTCGCCGACCACCCAACCGGCACCCGCGCCACTGGCGGTGCTGGAACTGTACGCCGCCGCCCGGTCCGATCTGCTCCAGAACCGCAAATCCGATGCGGCCAAGAAGCTGACCCAATCGATCGAGCTTTACCCATACGGATCGGTGGCGTTCCGTGATCTGGGCTATGCGCTTCTGGGCACGGATAACGATCGAGCTTATTCGGCTTACCGTAGCGCCGTCGAACTGGATCCGACCGATCTGGATTCGCGAGTCCAGTTGTCGCGCCTGCTGCTTTTGCGAAGCGAGCCCGTCCCGGCCACCGAGCAGTTAATGCTCGCGCGGCTCACGCCCCAATACGACTCCACCCCGGTCGATGCGGCGGCGG
>JBGSMH010000506.1:0-7105 GCA_041740275.1 Phycisphaerae bacterium | reverse complement strand
GGCATCGAGCAGATCGAGATTGGTTTCTGGTTCTGTCATGGCTTGGCTCCGCCTTAACCCTCGTCGACGGCCTCGGAGGAAAGGGCAAGGTATTTCTTCAGGTCATCGGTGGACAGATTGGTCAGCCACTGATCGCCGCTGGTGACGATGTTTTCGGCAAGCGCGGTCTTGTCGGCCAGCAACTTGTCGATTCGCTCTTCGACCGTCCCGATGCTGACAAACTTGTGGACCTGCACGATCTTGTTTTGTCCGATGCGATGGGCGCGGTCGGTCGCCTGGGCTTCGACGGCGGGGTTCCACCAGCGATCGTAATGGAACACATGATTGGCGGCAGTGAGGTTCAGACCCAACCCGCCGGCGCGAAGACTGAGGATGAAGATGCGGTGCTTGCTGTCGGTTTGCTGGAAGGTCTGGATCATCGTGTCGCGATCCTTGACCGGCACGCCGCCGTGCAGGAACAGGGGTTCGTGATTCAGACGGGTGCGGATCAGTTTTTCCAGCAGATTGCCCATCTCACGATACTGGGTGAAGACCAGCGCGGCCTCGGATTCGCCGAGGACTTCTTCGAGCATATCGACCAGTCGCTCGGCCTTGCCGGAGCGTCCGTCGATGTGCTTGGATTCGGTCAGGAGTGCGGGATGATCGCAGACCTGTTTGAGTCGGGTCAAGCCCGCGAGGATTAGACCGCGACGCCGGATGCCGCTGGCGTTTTCAACGCTGCTGAGCATTTCGGAGGTGATGCGTTCGTACATCGCCGCCTGCTCGGGCGTGAGGCTGGTGAAGACGCGCATCTCCATCTTGGCCGGGAGATTGACGGCGACTTCGGGATCGGATTTGGTGCGACGCAGCACGAACGGCCGGATCATCTGTCGCAGCAACTGTCCGCGACGGTGGTCGTTCATCTTCTCGACCGGGATGACGAAGCGCTGGCGGAACTGCGTCGGCGAACCGAGCAGGCCGGGGTTGAGCACTTCCATGATCGACCAGAGTTCGGACAGATGATTTTCGATCGGCGTGCCGGTGAGTGCAACGCGCCTGCGTGCCGGGATCGAGCGAATCGCCACACTCGCAGCGGCAGAAGGGTTCTTCACCTTCTGTGCTTCATCGAGGGCGAGTCGGTGCCAGACGAAGCGTTTGAGGTCTTCGACGTCGCGATGCGCCAGTGCGTAACCGGTGAGGACGACATCATGCTGATTGGCCGCTTCGACGAAGGCCTCGCCGTGCCTGCGATCCGGGCCGTGATGGGGCAGGACCTTGAGATTGGGCGCAAAGCGTTCGATTTCTCGCACCCAGTTTCCGATGACCGATGCCGGGGCAAATAGCAGCGTCGGGCCGACGCGTTGGTTCGCTACCTTCGCCGCAGCACGTTCGGAAAGCAGCAGCGAGATGAACTGAATCGTCTTGCCCAGGCCCATGTCGTCAGCGAGGCACGCGCCCAGGCCCAATCGATCCAGATACGCCATCCACTGCAACCCGCGAAGCTGGTACGGACGCAACTCGCCTTGAAAATCCGCCGGTTGCGGGAGCGCCTGCATGGTGGCGTCGGGCGATTGATCGAGCAGTTTTTCGATCCAGTCGGCACCGGTAAGCCCGCCGACCGGGACGCCATCGTCCCCGGCCAATCCATAGGCGACGCGAAACGCCTCGCCGAGGGTCAGATTCCCGCCGCTGCTTTTGGCGATGGTCTCCTGAGCCTTGCGGGCGGCATCCAGATCGATCTGCACCCAGCGTCCATTGAACTTGACCAATGGGGATTGACGATTGACCAGTGCTTCAAAATCCGCAGTCGTTAGATTCTGCTGGCCGATCGCGATGCGCCAGTCAAAGCGGACGATCGCTTCAAGCCCGACGCGCCCACCTGCCGTAAAGGGTTGACCGTTGCGCGATTCACCGGCGGCGTTGGCGTCAAATAGCGCCTCGTCGTCATCGGGAAACTCATTGGCGGGGGTGATCGACAGTCGCAGGCTCAGTTCACTGTCTTCCGGCGAGGCCCAGTCGGGCAAATCGACGTCGAACGCCGCCTCTTCCAAGCTGTGTGCCCAGGATCGCATAAACGCAAACGCCTCAACGGGCGTCAGTTGCACGCCGGCCGGACGTTCGCTGGTGATGACGCGTTCGATCGATGGAAAATACTCCATTGCCCGGCGGAGTTCGGAGACAAACTTTTCCTGACGTTCGCCGATCGTGCGTCCGAGCGAGGTCAGCGGACTGGGCGTCTGTCGCCACAGATCGGCGGCGGTGATGATCGTGCGTTTGTCCCCGTCATCCTCCCCGACCAGCCGAAACGCGACGGGCCAGATATCCGAACCTTCGTCAGGCTCGGTCAGTACGAATCCGAGTCGCAGGTTGGCGTGTTCGACGGTGTCGGTGATCGGCATCAGCCACAGATTGGCATCGTCGTACATCTTCTGCAGTTCGGACGGATCGCCTTCGACCTGACGCGAATCGCCCAGAAGCGACGATAACCACCGCACATCCACATTGGCGGGGCGTTGGTGGACGCGGGCGAAGAATGATTCGTTGCCGACAGATCGGCGGACCACCGCGTCGGTGGTCTCGGATAAGAATGTCTCGACGATCCGCAAAGGCGGCACATCGACCAGCGATTGGATGGACCGGCAGATCATGGGCATGGCGTAGGCGAAGCGTTCGAGCTTTTCGACCTCCGCGCGCCCGCCGAGCAGGGGTTGCCATGTCGAGGCGAAGTTTCCGTCCAGATGCTTGATCGACGGGTAAAACTGCTGCGTCGCCAGTGCCTTGGCGACCAGCCGCGCCAGGATCGTCCAGACGCGGACGGAATCCGAGCACGATTCGGGCAGTTGATCGGGCAGGGTGGTCAACAGGTCGATCGCCTCAGCGGGCTTGAGTCGCAGGGCTTGTGCGGAGATTTGGCCTAAGCCGGGGATATCGACATCAATGGATGTTTGTTCTGCGGTCGCGGGCAAAAGCGCATCGCCCGCCAGATCGCCCAGCAGGGTGCGGGTCTGCTGGATATCAACAGGCTGCAAATCATCGCGCGACGCGACGGCGTACAGAAGAAGATGAGTGGTGTCCCAGATGGCGATCAACATGCGAAAATCATTCCCTCAACGCCCCGGGCACGCGGAAGCGAGCGGAACAGTTTAGCAGGAATCACCCGCCGATGGCTAACTGTGAATCAACCAATTCAAAAAATCTTCTGCGCGTCGATTATGCACCGCCGCAAAAGGCCGCGATTTTATTGTGTTTGGCGTGATCCCATGCAATGCAACGTTGTCTGCGGGTCGGGCTTGACTATCGTTGTCGATCGGGCGGATAATCGATGTTGAGAAAATAGATGCCAGTTGATGTGATTTCCATCTTCGATTCGCGGGATGTCGATGCCGACTTGCAGCGGTGCGCCGATGCACTGGCAGGCGGGTCGCTGGTGCTGCTCCCCACCGAAACCGTCTACGGCGTAGCGGGTCGATTGGATCTGCCCGATGCCCGAGCGCGACTTGAGGCGATTCGCGACCAATCCACTGGCAAGAATATCGAAAAGCTCACCAAAAAGCCGTGGGTGTTGCATCTGGCCGACCCGCAGCAGGTTTGGGCATTGGGCGTAGCCAAGACCGAGCTTTCCCAGCGATTGGTCAGCAAGCTCTGGCCGGGCCCGGTGGGGATGATCTTTGATGTCTCGGCAGCGGAACGGGCGAAAGTTGCCGCACAGATCGGCGTGCCCGAAACCGAACTCTTCGACGATGCCGGGACGATCACCGTGCGTTGCCCGGATCATCCGGTGTTTCTGGAGGTCGTTTCGCGTGTCGGTGCGGGGGATGTGCCGATCGTGATGACGCGGATTGACGATATTCAGTCGCATTTGCCGGATAGCCTGGCATTCATGGGCGGGACCGTGGACCTGGCGATAGACGCTGGTCCGACGCGATTCAGCAAGCCTTCGACGCTGCTACGCGTTTACTCGGATCGCTATGAGATCGTCCGCGTCGGCGTGTTTGACGAGCGGATTATCCAACGACAATTGCGCACGACGGTGTTATTTGTCTGTAGTGGCAATACCTGCCGGTCTCCGATGGCAGAGGCACTGGCGCGAAAACAGATCGCCGATGCATTGGGTGTCGAAAGCGACGATCTGGACGCCAAAGGCATCTCCGTCGCGTCGGCGGGCGTGTTTGCACTGCCCGGGACACGGGCGACGCCTCAGGCGGTCGAAGCGGTTCGCATCTTGGGTGCGGATTTGTCAAAACACCGCTCGCAGCCGCTTACGCCCGAGTTGCTCAATACTGCCGATCTGGTCCTGGCGATGGGTCGATCGCACGCCCAGTCGATCCGGGCGTTGTCGCCGTCGGCATCGGCAAAGCTGCAAATGCTTGATCCTGCTGGAGATATAGAAGACCCGATCGGTTCTGACGTCTCCACCTACCGTAGTCTGGCCGAATATATGGAGAAGTTAATCAATGATCGTTTGCGGGAAGGGCACATCATTGGTTAATGTATTCGTACAGCGTCTGGAGGATCGATGAAAGTGGCCTTGGCGAGCGACCACCGCGGATATGAATGCAAGCGAAAGATCACCCCATTTCTGCGCAGCAGCGGGCATGAGGTGCTCGATCTGGGGTGCGAAAGCCCGTCTCCCTGCGACTACCCCGACTACGCGATCCCCGCCGCCAAAAGCGTGGCGATGGGAGAGGTGGATGTCGCAATCTTGCTGGACTCCAGCGGGATCGGCATGAGCGTGTGCGCCAACAAAATCCGCGGCGTGCGGGCGGCGGTCGTACACGACGAAGTGATGGCCCGCGTCGCACGCGATGCCAATCACTGTAATGTCCTCTGCCTGGGCACCGATCTGGCGTCGCACGACCACCTGATCAAGATCGTCGAAGCCTTCATGACCACCCCCTATTCCGAAGGCCGACACACCCGACGAATCGAAAAACTGTGCCAACTGGAGCGCGAGATTTTCGGGGATTAGTTCGCAAATCCCAAATTTGAAAATCTCAAATCCTGCTACTTCGGATTCTCCACAAACGTCGCCCCACCCCGACACTGCTTCAGATAATTCAAAGCATGGACTTGTCCGGTCATTTCCAGTTCGCCTTTATAGACCGGATCATGCCAGCCTTCGATCTCGATCGCGCCTTTGTAGCCGCCCATGCGAAGGATCGTGATCACGTCCGTCCAATTGGTATCCCCAAAACCCGGCGTGCGGTGCCAGACGTACGGTACGCCGCCGCGCGTGCCTTGCGTACGCACGACGTCCCAGGCGATTGTCGCGTCCTTGCCATGCACCTGCACGACCTTTTTCACATACTTGCGAAGCTGCGGGATCGGGTCGATCAGGCTGTTCATCTGGTGGCACGGCTCCCAACAAAGCCCCAGGTTGTCTGAGGGGATTTCGTTGAACATCGCGTCCCAGAACCGTGGCGAGTGTGCGACGTTAAACCGTGCCGCATCCCAGCGTCCGCCCATGTCGCAATTTTCAAATCCGATCTTGACGCCTTTGTCTTCCGCTCGCTTGACCAGCGGCGTCCAGACTTCCTTAAACTTGGGCATCGAATCCATCACCGGCTGACCGTCCAGCGCCCCGGCGAACCCGACGACGGTGTCGCACCCGAACAGGTGTGCGCTATCGATATACGCCTCCCAGCAGGCCACGTCTTCGGGCTTCATCAGCGGATTGCCAAAAAACGCGATCGAACTGATAACCGCCCGTCCGTCGATTTCGGCTTTGACTTCCCTGGAAAACCGTTCGAAATCGACCATGCCGATCCCGAACCCGCCAGAGAGTTGAAAACTCTCGAACCCGTGTCCGATGATTTGCTTGATGTAGTTGGCCGGGTCGCTGAGGCGGACCATGGTTCCGATGCGAATATCGAGTAGTGACATGGAGATTAGGTGTCCTTTTCCAATTGGCTGAACCGACTACTATATCAACCTTGGATACAACGGAAATATCCCTGATCATCCCCGCGCTCAACGAAGGCGCGAATCTTACGCCGCTGGTGGAGCGGATTGATGCGGTTTTGCGGGGTCGGCGGTATGAAGTGCTGATTGTCGATGACAACAGCCGCGACGAAACGCCACAGGTGGGTGAGGCGTTAGCGAAGCGATTTCCGGTTCGGTTGATCGTTCGCACGCACCCCAAAGACGGATTGTCCGGCGCGGTCTTGCACGGAATGGCCGAGGCAAGCGGGGACGTGCTGGTGGTGATGGATGCGGATTTGCAGCACCCGCCTGAGAAATTGCCCGAGATTATCGCGCCACTCGATCGCGGCGAGGCGGATTTTGTCATCGGCTCGCGATATATCCAAGGCGGCTCGATCGAAGAGGGTTGGTCGCCTTACCGGGCGCTCAATAGCTGGTTCGCGACGGTGCTGGCCAGGCCTTTTGCTGGGAATGTGACCGACCCGATGAGCGGGTTTCTGGCACTTCGACGGTCTGACTTCCTCAATGCGGTTCGGCTGACGCCTTTGGGGTACAAAATCGGGCTGGAACTGCTCTGCAAAACCCGCGCCCAGCGCGTTGTCGAAATCCCCATCCATTTCAGCAAGCGCGTGGCCGGTCAGAGCAAGTTGTCGCTAAAGGAGCAGTTTCGGTATCTCGAACACCTGTCGCGATTGTACGATTTTACCTACCCGCGATTGTCGCCCATGGTGAAGTTCGCGATCGTCACCGGCGTCGCATGGGCGTGTGCGGCAGGCTATTACCTGGGCATGCGCGCTGTCGGGTGGGAGGTGACCACCAGCGTCATCGGTGCCTATGCGATGGTCATATCGGTGACGGCGGTCTTTCATCTGCGATATGTGCGGACGCAGCGTGAGTTTCTCATCCACCCGCGCCCGTGGTTGGATTTTTTGATCGCGGCGGCAGGGGAGTGGATTGTCTGTGGGCTGGTCGCGACGTACCTGGTTCGACGGGCGGGCGTGGTCCACGAGGCCGAGATCGTGCTGATCAGTTTTGCGTCGGCGATGCTCATCCGGTACATCCTGCGTAAGGAATTGCTGCTCGATGTTCGCGGGCTGCGACACGAGGTGCGGAAGGATGAAATGAAGTGACCGACAACGCGCCGCTGATCCCCGATCAAACCCGATCCGATTTACCCGTCATCCTCTTTGCGGCAGCGATCTTC
>JBGSMH010000505.1:0-9105 GCA_041740275.1 Phycisphaerae bacterium | reverse complement strand
ATCATGGCGGGGCTCGACATCGCCGAGCGGCGCGTCGCCCAGGACGGCGGCATCCATGTGATGATGGACCGTCGCCCGATCGACTTACGCGTCAGCACCATGCCCAGCCGATTTGGCGAAAAAGTGGTCATACGCGTGATCGACAACGACAAGGCGTCTGTCAATCTGGAAAAGCTGGGGTTCGGCTACGATACGCTCAAGCAGTGGCGAAAGCTGCTGGATCTGCCCAACGGCATCGTACTGGTTACCGGCCCGACCGGATCGGGCAAAAGCACGACGCTCTACGCCTGTCTGCAGGAGATCAATTCCGAAGACATCAACATCTGCACGGTGGAAGACCCGATCGAATACAACCTGGCGGGCGTCAATCAGTTTCAGGTCAATGACAAGGCTGGGTTTACGTTCGCCTCCGCGCTGCGTGCGCTTTTACGACAAGACCCGGACGTGATGATGATCGGCGAAATTCGCGACACCGAAACCGCCCGTCTGGCGACCCAAGCGGCGCTGACCGGACATCTGGTATTCAGCACGCTCCATACCAACGACGCACCGGCGGCGATCACGCGTCTTTATAATCTGGGGATTGAACCGTATCTGGTTGGCGCGACCGTCGTGGGCGTTCTGGCACAGCGACTGGTTCGCAAACTTTGCCCCCATTGTCGGGAGGAATATGAGCCGACCCCCAACGAGAAACGCCAGGTCGAACGCTTCGCCGGCGCGGTGGAAAAACTCTACAAACCGCGAGGTTGCGGCAAATGTCGGCACATCGGCTTTTCAGGCCGGATTGGCATCTACGAATTGTTTGTACCGGATGATGCGATAATTGACCGTATTAGCTCCGGTGCATCACTGAATGAGGTCCGACAGGCCGCCGCCAGCGCGGGGATGCGAACGCTGCGGATGGACGGTCTGGAAAAAGTCAAAAGCGGCGTAACCACACTGGATGAGATCTATCGTGTCTCCACCTGATGAATTGAGGATCGAACATGTCCAGTTTCGCTTTCCCATCCCGCAGCACTGAAAATCGTCCAGCCAAGCCCACGCGCGGCGTGGAAATCCCCAAGCCACTGCGACTTGACGCCACAATACAAGCCCGAACACCTGCGGCCGGCGCGGGGATCAAGATTCCCCGCAAAGAAGTCATCCAGATGTCGACCCAACTGGCGATCATGGTCGAGACCGGCGTGACCATCTCCGAAGCCCTCGAATGTATCGCCCAGCAGTCGGCCAATGCCCGGATGAAACGCCTGATCGACGATATCACCCAACAGGTGCAGTCAGGCGTGGATCTCAGCGTCGCGCTGGCGAGACACCCGCGATCGTTTCCGGTGCTCTATATCGCACTGATCAGCGCCAGCGAGAAATCGGGTATGTTGCCCAAGATGCTCAACCGTGCCACCGTTTACCTGCGCGATGAGGCCGAGATCGTTCGCAAGGTGCGCGGGGCACTGACCTATCCAGGCATCATGTTCGCATTCGCGATCTGCACGACGCTTTCGCTGCTGATCTTCGTATTGCCCCGTTTCACCGCGCTCTACGCCAGCAAAAAGGCAGCCTTACCCGCACCGACGCGGGTGTTGATGGTCATCAGCGATCTGTTGATCAACAATTGGATGATCATCGTGCCGCTGATGCTAACGTTGATCGTCGGGATCGTGCTGAGTGTGAAACACACGCAGGCGGGCAAAAAGGCGTTTCATACGCTGCAGATTCGCCTGCCGATTCTCGGCGGGATGTTTCGGCAACTGCATCTGGCCCGCGGGTTGCGAATGGTCGGGACGATGGCGGGGTCGGGCGTACACCTGATCGATTGTGTGACCACCGCCCGTGATTTATGCGCCAATCAGCACTTCAAAGCATTGTGGAATCAGGTCGAGCATCAGTTGCATCATGGAAAGCAACTGAGCGAGCCGCTATTCAGTAGTCCGCTGGTCCCGCGCGCGGTGGCACAGATGATCAGTTCCGCCGAGAAGAGCGGCAAATTGGCGCAGGTGATGGAGCAGGTGGCGGGCTATAGCGAGCAGGAACTGAAGGAAAAGATCAGCGAGATGACCCGCTATATCGAGCCGACGATGATCGTGCTGATGGGCGTGATCATCGGCGGGGTGGCGCTGGCGCTGATGTTGCCGATCTTCACGATCAGCCGCGTGATGGCGCACTGACTTTTTACAATCCCAACGCCTTGGCGAGCACTTCGGCCGGGTGCAGGCCGTGTTTGCCTGTGCCGTCGTGAATCTGGTGACGGCAACTCGTGCCCGGCACGACGATCGTCGTCTGTTCGCTTGCGGCACGCACTGCCGGGAAAACGCTCAGCTCGCCGATCTGCATCGACAGGTCATACCGATCCTTCGTATACCCGAACGCACCGGCCATCCCGCAACAGGTGGATGGGATCGCGGTCACTTTGCCATTGGTCAGGCGATTGAGCATGTTCAGCGTGCTGGTCTCACCCCAAAGCGCCTTCTGGTGACAATGCCCGTGCAGGATCATATCCGTCGCATCCGCTTTGACGGCAGGGCGGGTGGGGTGCTGATCCCAACGCGACTCGATGAATTGTTCGATGAGCATCGATTTCGCCGAGAGCATTTCGCGGAGCGGTCGCTCGGTCTTGAGTTTCAGTTTCAGCCACTCGTCCTGAATCGCTGACAGGCACGAGGGTTCAAAGACGATGATCGCGACGACGCCCGGATCGGTGATCAGATGCCGCATTTTCTCCAGCGTCGCGTCGGCGGTCTTGGTCGCATCGGCGAGCAAGCCTTGCGACATCATCGGACGTCCACAACACCCACCGGCGGGCAGTTCGACGGCATATCCGAACGCCTCGAGCGCCTTAGTCGCGGCGATGCCGATATTCGGCTCGCTGTAGGTCATGAAACAGTCCGGCCAGAGCACCACGCGCGGCTTGACGGTCTTGTCCACCTTCCGCTTGCCAAACCATCGATACAGCGAAGGCGCAAAAGGCGGGAGCGAACGCTTGGGGTGCAGATTCATCAACCGGTTGGAGATCGCCCGCACCGGCTTGAGATTCGCGACAAAGTTGGCGATCCCCGGCGTGATCGATGCCAGCCGATTCAGCTTGCGAACGTGTCCGATGATCTTGGCGGTCAGCGGAGCGCCGTTTTGGCGATAGTTTTGTGCGTAATACTCGGCCTTGAGTTCAGAGATGTCGACGTTGCTCGGACACTCGGTCTTGCACGCCTTGCAACTCAGACACAGATTGAGCGTCTCCTTCACATCCCTGCTATTGAAATCGGGCTGATCCTGATTCGTCACTGCCACCCGCACCGCATTGGCGCGGCCGCGCGTACTGTGGCGTTCATCGAGCGTCGCACGGTAGGAAGGACACATCACACCCACCGCTGTCTTACGACAGAAGCCCGCACCGTTGCACAACTCCACCGCTCCGTTGAAGCCTTCATGGTGGAGGTATTCAAAATAGGTATCGATGGTGTTGATCTTGAACGCCGGCTTTTGCGCATCGAGTCGCAGATTGTCCGTGATGCTCGATACCGCACCAGCACCGACGATGTTGCCGGGGTTGAGGATGTTGGCAGGATCAAAGACGTTTTTGATCTGCCTGAACGCCCCCATGATTTGCGGGCCGTAAAAGGATTCGAGCAGTGGCCCGCGGACGCGGCCGTCGCCGTGTTCGCCGCTCATCACGCCGCCGCATTGACGGGCTAGTTCTGCCACCTTCAGTGCGATCGATCGCATCTTCTCCCGCTCGGCCGGTTCGTGCAGGTCGATCATCGGTCGCACATGCAGCACACCTACCGATGCGTGCGCGTAATACGCCGCGTCGGTGTTGTGGTCGGCGACAATCTGCTTGAACCCGGCGACAAAGCGCTTGAGATTGTCCACCGGCACCGAGTTATCTTCGACAAAGGTGATCGGTTTGGCGTGTCCGGGCAGGCCATGCAGCAGGGCTTCGCTGGACTTTCGCAGTGTCCACGCCCCGGCCATCGACATCGGGTCTTCGTATGTCGCGATCGACACATCATGCAACACCGCCCGCATCCGCTCAAAACAGTCGGCCAGCGTCTCTGCTTCGCGCTCGATCTGATATTCCACATACAACACCGCCTGTGGCGTTTGCCCGTCAACGGTCGGCAACATCTGCACATATTTGCGACACTCGGTGTTGCCCAATGCCGCGCGGATGACCGCATCATCGAGCAGTTCAACAGCGCACGGTTTAGTGCCGACGATCGCCACCACCGCGTCGATCGCGTGATCGACCGATGCGAACGAAACCACCGCCAACCCGCGTGCGATCGGCAGGGGTTCGAGCTTTAGCCTGGCCTGGGTGACGATCGCCAGCGTCCCTTCGCTGCCGCAAATAAGCTTGGATAGGTCGATATCCTCCGGCGCGATGCCGCGCTCCATCTGGTCGAGAATCGGGTCCAGTTCATAACCCGCGTTTCGCCGGATCAGTTTGGGGAAACGCTTGCGGATTTCATAAGCATGCTGTCGAACGATATCGCACACCTGCTGGGCGAGTCGCAGTGCGATAGCCGATCGCCGGCCGGCACCGGGTTCGAGCCAGACGCGCTCGCCGGTGGTGAGGACGACTTCGATGCCGAGCACGTTTTCGCTGGTTCGACCGTAGCGGATCGAACGCGCGCCGGCGGCGTTGTTGCCGATGCAACCGCCGATCGCGCATTGGTTGCTGGTCGCCGGATCAGGGGCGAAAAACAGCTTCGTCCCACGCGCGATCAACTCCCGATTCAGTTCATCCACCCCAATGCCCGGTTCAACCGTCACGCACTGCCCGGTGATGTCCAGGTCGATGATCTTGCGACAGTTAGGCGATAGATCGACCACGATCGATGCATTGGTGCATTGTCCGGCCAGGCTCGTGCCACCGCCGCGGGGGAGGATCGCCAATTGTCGGGCACTGGCGTAATTGACGATCGCCGGGACGTTGTGCGTGCCGTCGGGAACGACCACGCCGATGGGCATGACCTGATAGAGCGAGGCGTCGGTGGCGTAGAGTTGTCGATCGTGATCGCCAAAGCGAATCGCACCGACGCCCAGACGCGTTAGCTCCTCGGCGATGGTCCGGGGGTCGGTGGATTGTGCCGCTTTGCGAACGGGCAGGGGGATGACGTTCATGGTGTGCCTCGATTGTACCCAAAGTGCCTGTAATGTCACCTTTGATAATTGCGGTGGTACGAGTCAAAAAGTCAGGCTATGCTTACCCCAACACGAATGGAGAAATACATGGCACGACTGAATTGGATCAAATTGCTGGCAGCATTAACGATGACGATGTGCGTCAGTGGCGAGGCCCTCGCCCAACGCTACCCGGCGGAGATCAAGACCGAAGATTACACCCTCAAAGTCGATCTGATCACCGATCAGGTCAAAAACCCCTGGTCGATCGCCTTCATCGACGCCGAACACGCGCTGATCACCGAGAAGGATGGAAAGCTGCGACTCTGGGCCAAGGGCAATCTGCTCCCCGAACCCGTCAGCGGCACACCAGTCGTCAACAGCAGCGGACAGGGCGGGTTGCTCGATGTCGCGATCGATCCGGAATACAAAACCAGCGGCTGGATCTACCTCAGCTACAGCCATGTGCAAGGCGATCAACCCAAAGGTGCGGCGATGACGCGCATCGTCCGCGGCAAAATCAAAGCCAACGCGTGGACGGAACAACAGGTTCTCTTTGAAGCCAAACCCAATCATTATCGAAGTGGCGGCGTGCATTTCGGATGCCGGATCGTCTTTGACAAGAACGGCCTGCTCTATTTCACCATCGGCGAGCGAGGGAACGGGCCCGACGCCCAGGATATCAACAAGCCCAACGGCAAAGTGCATCGCATCAACCGCGACGGCTCGATCCCCAAAGACAACCCCTTCGTTGGCAAACCCGATGCGTACGAAAGCATCTACACCTACGGCAACCGCAATCAGCAGGGCCTGGCGTTCCTGTCCGATGGATCGCTATGGGCGACCGAGCACGGCCCGCAAGGCGGGGATGAACTCAATCTCATCCGCCCCGGCATCAACTACGGCTGGCCGGTCATCACCTATGGCGAAAAGTACGGCGGGGGCGCGGTCGGCGAAGGCATCACTGAAAAAGAAGGCATGGAACAGCCCGTCAAACAGTGGACGCCATCCCCCGCATTGTGCGGCCTCGATACCGTCACCGGCTCGATGTTCTCCGAATGGAACGACAATCTGCTGGTCGGGGCGTTGAAGTTTCAGGAAGTGAAGCGCGTTGTAATGAAGGATAAAAAGTACGTTCGCGAAGAAGTCATCTGGCAAAAAGCCGGCCGAGTCCGCGACGTCGTCACCGGCCCCGATGGCTCGATCTACATCGTCCTCAACAGCAAGGACGCGATCGTAAGGCTGTCGAAGAAATAACCGCAGATGATTTGCCACAGAGATCACAGAGTGCACAGAGAGCAACTTGAGTTGCGGCTGTGTCCTCTGTTCTTGAGAGACATAGGACCGGATTCAAGTTCGGGTGCCACGGTACGACGTACGCGTCGTGCCGTGCGTACCGGCAAGGCACGGCACACAGATAGCAATCCCGCGCTGATCACGGGTTTGCCTCCTGCCATGTTCTGAGACAGCCACGATCGGTGGATTATCCCACCGGCGGAGTGTTCAAACTTGCTTTGACCTTCCGCCTCGCGCGTTCTGCGAGGAATAGGCACGGACCCAAAATGACAAGCGGATACCATCCCGGTATCACGAGCCATCGCCTAAACGCGATCCCGGCGTTTTCGATGAGTCCAATTCCCAAGTAGGTTGCCGAACCCCAATCGCCATCCACTCCCAGGTATCCTGATCGGTCGATTGCGAATGGCCCATCTGGTCCGTGATAGCGAATCCAGTAACTGCCGACGGTCATCCAAATGACCAGACATGAGATGAAGCCCAGCGCAAGAATAAAGCTGAACGCTGTGAACAGTCGATGTCGCGAAGAAGCATTCATTGTGCCGATTCTTGCTGATTGTCAGACAACGCCAAGCCAATCAAACGGTAATACTGATATTCGCGCGGAAGGATCACATGTCGAAGCATCGGTTGCTTGCCACCATTCTATCGGTAGTTGCTGGACTGAGTGTGCTGTTTTGTCCGTCGCGGGTCAGGGCGGGGGTTTGGGTGGAAAAGGGGAAGAGCGAATACCAGATCGTCATCGCAGCAGATGCGTCGGCCTCGACGCGGTACGCGGCAGAAGAGTTGCAGCGTTTCTTCGAGCAATCCACCCAGGCCAAACTGCCCATCGTCGACGATACCGCCCCGCAACGCGACAAAGAGATTCTCATCGGAGACAGCACCCGGCTGAAGCAACTGGAGATCAAGGTCGATTTTGATCGACTCGGTGAAGAAGGGTATGTGCTAAAGACGGCGGGCGAGCGATTGGTGATCGCTGGGTCGGGCGTGCGGGGGAATCTGTATGGGGTGTATGAAGTGCTGGAGAACCAATTGGGTTGTCGCTGGTTTACGCCGACGATTCAGACCATTCCCAAAGTCGAGCGGCTGATGTTGCCCGAGTTGAATGTCGAGCGAATCCCCGCACTGGAATATAGAGAGGTGATGCTGTTCGACACCTGGGACGCCGACTGGATGGCACGCAACCGGATCAACACAACCCAAAAGCTGCAACCGAAGCACGGCGGGGCGGTTCAGTTTGTCAAAGGGTTTTACGTTCACACCTTCAAGGACCTGGTCCCGGCCGACAAATACTTCGCGACGCACCCGGAATATTTCTCCGAAGTCGACGGCAAGCGAACGACTGACCAACTCTGCCCGACCAACGAGGCGGTCCACCAGATCGTGATCGCGGAAGTGAAGAAGGCGATCGCCAACCACCCGGAAGGCCGGGTTATTTCTGTCAGCCAGAACGACAACAAGGTCTATTGCCAGTGTGCCAAGTGTGCCGAAATCGATGCGGCGGAAGGTTCGCACGCGGGACAGGTATTGTTTCTTGTGAACATTGTCGCCGAGGCGATTGCGAAGGATCATCCCAACCATGCGGTGGAGACGCTGGCGTATGAGTGGTCTCGCACACCGCCGAAGAATATGAAGCCGCGCGACAATGTGATCATCCGGCTGTCGACGATCCGGGCCTCATTTTCCGAACCACTGGAAACCCAACCGCGCGGCCGGGCGTTTAGTCGGGATCTGGAGGGCTGGGGAAAAATCTGCAAGCGCGTGTGGATCTGGGATTACACGACCTACTTCAGCTACTACTTGCTGCCGTTTCCGAACTATCGCGTGCTGGATGACAACATCCAGTATTTTATTAAGAACAACGTGCGGGGGATCGTCGAGCAGAACAACTGGCAATCTCCGGGCAGCGAATTGGCGGGTTTGAAGGGGTATCTGCTGGCGCGTTTCCTGTGGGATCCGCAATACGGTGAGGCCAAAGCGACGACGGAGTTTTTGACTGGGGTTTACGGTCCGGCCGCTCCGCATATACAGGCGTATCTGGATGTGCTGGCGAGCAAGGTGGCCGATGAGCGTATCCCAATGCCGATTTACGGTTCGCGCACCCCGGCGTACTTAACGCTCGATGTTTTGAAGACTTGCGACGCACACTACGATCGCGCCGTCGCAGCCGTTGCAGAATCGCCGGAGTTGCTGGCGCGCGTCGAGCAGGCGCGACTCAGCCACGACTATGCCTATATCGAACATTTCCGCTGGAAACCACAAGGCATGGTCACCTACGAAGGCGACCCGCGGCGGGGAAAGGTGATCGGCATCGATCCTGCATACAAGGCCCGCATCGATCGCTTCTTGGCGGTTTCCAAGCGAGCGGGTATCACTCACATCCGCGAGGGCGAGCCAGACTACGCCGACTACGTCAAATGGCTGGAAGGCTTGTCCAAGGCACCGGCGATGCCCGCTAACAAAGAGCCGCTCACAAAAGAGTTTGTCCCATGAATACACAATTGCCGAATTCCCCGTCCGATTCCGTTGAGGCACAATTCCCTTGGAAGATCGGTGTGGCGACGTGCGACATCACCCCGCCCGTGGGGGCGACAATGGTGGGATATTCGCCGCGGATATCGGAGCGGATCGACATCCCGTTGCGGGCAGAATGTTTGTACTGCGCCGGGGAAGGCGGTGCGTGGCTGATCATCG
>JBGSMH010000504.1:0-19159 GCA_041740275.1 Phycisphaerae bacterium | reverse complement strand
GAGGTGAAGATGCCCAGATCGCGTGCCGTCCGTCCGCCGCCGATATCAACGACGGTCAGGTTCTCGCCCGCGCCCCCGCTGATCTGCACCCCATCACCCGCACCGTTAATACTTGCGGTGACCGTCCCCACGCCCGCGTTGTTGATCGCGTTGACGACATCCTGCATCGTGTCGGCGTCGGTAAGATTCACACTGGCGGTCGTCGAACCGTTGCTGATCGAGATCACGCCCAGTCGCACGCCTTCGGTTGATGCGCCCTTGAGATCGCGAATCCGCGTCGCGCCGGTCACCGATGGCGAACTGTCCACGCTCGATTCGATCCGCGTCGATAGCGCCCCCCAAACCGACGCACCGTTGACCTGAAACTCACCCACCGTCGACTCGTCAAAATCGTTCTTGAGCGGCGTCTCCGAACCCAGAAACCGCACACCGCCCGCATACTCCTCAAAAGGCGGTTGATCCAGCTTGTCGCCGGCGAACAAATAGCTGCCCTCAAAACTCTTGTTACCAAGGGTGAGCAGTTGTGAAAAGATGCTCTTGACCACCGTCGCGGCGCTTTCGCGCTCCGCCTGGGTGGAAGCATCGCCGATGTTGGCGCTGGCCAGTTGCTCGGCTTCCAGGATCAGATTCGACATGTCGCCGAGCGTGGCATCGACTTCGCTCAGGGTGTTGGTCGCACTGCGGAGGTTGTTCGCGTAGGCCTCGCGCTTCTCCAGGGTCTTGCGAATCTGGGCGGCGATCGTTGCGGCACCGGGATCGTCCGATGGGACATTGATCTTCCTGCCCGTGGTCATCTGATTCTGCACGCGAAGCAACTGCGACTGCGTCCGCTGAATCTGGTTCAGCGATGTGTTGGCCCGCAACTGATTGCTGACGCGGGCGAGGTTGGTGGGAAGAATGGCCATATCTAGCTATTTGCGATTTTGGATTTGCGATTTGCGATCAATTAAAAGTCGCAATTCAAAAATCAAAAATCTTCACTATCGAACCATCGCGAGCATCGTGTCCATCAGTTCATCGACCACTGAGACAACGCGTGCTGCACCTTGGAACGCACGCTGGTAACGCATGAGATTGACAGCCTCTTCATCGAGGCTGACGCCGCTGAGCGCTTCGCGCTGGGCTTGCAGGGTTTCGACCACCACCGCACCGGCTTCGGCACTGGCGCTGGCGGTGCTGGATTGGGTTGCGATACCGCTGATCAAGCCTTCGTAGGCTGATTTCAGACTCGTTCCGCCCAGCGACGCCAGAGCGGCAGTCTCGAGATTGGCGATGGCGCGGGCGGTCTGGTTGTCACCGCTGTTCCCATTTTTTGCTGCCGCCAGCAACGCGGGACGGGCGGCGATCTGCTCGTCGACCTTGATATTCCCGGCATCGGCACCGCTGAAGAACGTATTGACCCCCAACGCCGCCAACACGCCCGAACTATCCTGTGAAAAGCTGATTTCGGTCGCCGGGGCGTTGTCGCTGGTCACCTGCAATCGCCCCCCATTGCTGGCGGCGGTGATCCCGTCGACGGCATCGAGTTGGGCGATCAAACCATCAAGCGTCGTATCCGCGCCCGTTCCGTCCAAATCGATCTGCACCAGCGTGCTGGTGCTGAGCCCACTGGCTTTGTCCTTCACATGCACGACAAAACTGCCGCTCTTGGGGACCTGTTTCAGGTCGGTGTCGGGGTCATTGAGCGCGACAGTGGTATCGGCGATCGTGGTCGAGCCGACCAGCGAGGTGAACCCTTCCAACCCCTGACCGGCGGTGTGGAGTTTGTTCAGTTCAAAGCTCAGCGCCGAGGCCAGTTGGTCGAGTTGTTCATTGGTCGAATCCAGGGCGTCGCGAACCTTGGCAAGCCCGCCGATCTCACCGGTGTCGCTGCGTAGTTCGCTGCCGTTTTCCTTGAAGACGACCCGGGTGGTGAGTTTGCCGTCGATGGTTTCGGTCTTGGTCGTCACGCCGCGTGATCGGGCATCAAAAACCAGCGGATCAGACCCGACATAGACATTGACCACGCCGTTGGGCTGTTCGACGGTGCGAATCTCGACCAAACCGGCCAGTTCCTTGAGCTTGGCGTCGCGCTGATCGCGAAGCCCGTTGGCCTGTGCGCCCAGTCCGGACGATTCGGCCTGAACGATGCTGACATTCAGATTCGCAATCTGGTTCGAGAGATTGTCCGCACTCTGCGCCGCCGCCTTGAACTTCTCGCCCAGGTCCGAGCGGAGCGAATCGACTTCGCTATCCATCTGATTGAACCATGACGCCACGCTTTTGCCCGACTGCACGACAACTTGTCGCAGGCCCAGGTCTTGGGGTTTGTTGGCCAGGTCCGACCATGAATTGAAGAACGTGCTGAGCTGCGTGGAAAGGTCCTGATCGGTCAGTTCATTAAAGACCGCCTCAACCCGACTGAGCCATTGCTGCTGCACGCCTGACCCTTCGGCATCTGACAAGCTGTTTCGCAGTCGGCCTTCCAAAGCGTCGTCGATCTGCCGGCGAATCCCGTCGAGCTGTGCGCCCGCCCCGACGTACATGCCCGGGCGGATCTGCTGATCGGGTGCGGTGACGATATCGGCGCGTTGGCGGGTGTAGTTCGGGTTCCCGACGTTGGAGATATTATTCCCCGTCGTCTGGATCGCCGCCTGATTCAGTGCCAGGCCGTTGCGTGCGAGATTGAGTGTGCCCAGGAGACTCATGGTTTACGCGACCGCCTCCATGACGCCGATGCGTGCCGACACCGTCGGCATCCCTTGTTTGGTATAGACCGCCGCCTGCTGGACCGCACCGGCGACGACGCGAACGACCGTATTGAGATGTCCCAGTAACGACCCGGCCACCTTTGCCGACACCGTCGTCTTGCGCGCCACCTGTTCGGTGATCGCCCGCAGATCGTCGCGTAATTTCATCAAATTCTTGCGACTTACCGGTGGGGCGACGTCGGCGATCTGCATCAGCGACGGGTCGGCGGGTAAACGATGGACCCGGGCGATCTGCTGGACGGTCACGCGGCGTCGGGCTTCAAAACTCAGCAGCCGCGTACGCGACGATTCGATCGCCTGCTGCGCAACCGCCAACGCATCGACTTTGAATGTCCGCATCGCGTCCTGATGCGCCTGAATGGCATCGGACAGCACGCGGTGCTCGGCGATGATCGAAGTGAGCAACTTTTCAAGCTCGACGATATGTGCTGACAAAGTCGCCTCCTTGTTCGTGCTTCTGCTTCTGGATCTGCTGTTTTTCGTACGCTGCGGCCGCGGCTTTTTCGAAGCGTTTGACGATGGGTCGGACCAGCCGATCGGCGCTGTTGCCGCTCATCCGCTGGATCATGTGCTGGTCATAAAGCGGCGAGAACGCCTGCTCCCCGCGCCCGCCGGAGAAAATCTCGCTCTTGAACGGGCTGTCGTGCATCTGTTTCATCAACGTCCCGTAGAAGGTGGACCCAACCAGTTCGCGGGCGATCTTTTCAAGCGACTCTTTGGGCGTCGGCTCGACGGCCTGATTCAGACCCAGCGCAGTTTTTGCCGGTTCCGGGCGCGAAGCCTGCCCGGAACGGACTCCGGTCCAGCGTTCGATCGGGGTTTTTGGCGTTTCCGCGGGGGTTACGGTCATATCGCGTCTCCGACGCTTGTCCCATAACAAGTGGCGTGCCAGCGTTTTTCTTGATCCGGCCCGCTTCAATGGCTTATGATCAAGGGATGCAGCCGTCGTCGATATGGGAACAATTTCTGGAAGCCGATTCCAAACAAATGCCGCTGGAAGTGGCGCGGTTCTTCGACGCGATGCAGGCCGATCCGCAAATCGCCGATCGATTTCAAGAGCTTGCAGATCAGAACTCCGCCGGGAGTTTGAGCGAGCGTGATCTAGCCGAGATGTGGCAAATCGCGACGAGTAGTCAGTTGCTGTCGATCCTGAAACTTCGGGCCCGACAAGCGCTGCGACGCAGCGGCAACCTTTCCGGCGAAACTCCGTGAACCAGAAATTGCGACATGCGGTGCGCGACCGGGCGGCGAACCGTTGCGAGTATTGCGGTGCTCACGGCGACTGGTTCGTCCAGTCGCTCGTCGTGGACCACATCATCGCGATCAAGCATCAGGGGAGTGACGAGTTGGAAAATCTGGCGTGGGCGTGTTTTCACTGCGATGCAGCGAAAGGCTCGAATATCGCCGGAAGCGACCCATTGCACGGTGCCCTTACGCGACTGTTCAATCCCAGACGAGATATCTGGGACGATCACTTCATGCTTCTGGGCCATTACATCGAAGGCCGAACCGCAGTCGGACGAGTCACAGTTGACGTGCTGGGAATGAACCATCCACTGCAAGTCGCACTGCGACAAGCCGCTCCCCCAGCGAACTGAACTCATCGCCTACTCCACCATCAATTTGGCGTGCATCTTTCCGGTCTTGTGCAGTTCTTTGAGGATGTCGATGCGGTCCTGGATCGGCACCTTCAGTTGATCAAGCGTGTTGATCAGGTCCTGCAGTTTGGCGTTGGCGGCGTTGGTGGTGTCGAGGGCAAGGAAATCGCGGTCCTGCACGACCGGCGTACGGACGGTGGGGACCGGGGCGGGATTGATGGTGCTGATGGTCAGACCCTTGTGGCTGATGACCACGGGGCTGATTTCGACATCGCCTGTGATGACAATCGTGCCGGTGCGTTCGTTGATCAGCACCCGCGCCTCTGCCGCCACCACGGGCAGGGGCAATCGCTGGATGCGGGCGATAAAGCTGTCCGGACGCTCGGCCTCGCTGGGGGGGATGCGGACAACCACCTCTTTTTCACTAATCGCCCAGGCCCAGGTCTGGCCGTCCTCGGAATCGTTGATGATCTTGGCGATATTGCTGCTCATGGTCCAGGTGGCGCTGGGGTCGTCGATAATCAGCTTAAATTGCCCGCCGACATCGACCTGGCCGTTAGGTAGATCGATATCCAGCACACAGCCGTTCTTGATCAACCCGACCGTTGGCGTGGCCGTATCTTCAATGCTGACAGCACCTTGCGCCCAGCCGACCAGAATGCTTTTGTCCTGAACGCGAAACTCCATCGGGGTAACAAACAGCCTGCCGCTCTTAAGCGTGGAGGCGGCGCCGATGCTGGTGATATAGACATCGAGCTTATCCCCATCGCGTGCCCCGGTCGCCGGGACGGTGGCGGTGAGCATCACGATCGCGACGTTGCTTGCGTTACCTAACTCCAGCACCGAAGCGGGGTTACCGTATCGCTTGAGCATCTCCGCCAGCGGGCGCATCGCGGGCATGAACTTACCCCCGTCGCCGGTACCGTTGAGTCCGAAGACCAGACCCCATCCGGTGATGACGTTGGTACGCTGGTTGCCCAGACGAGTGATGTCCGCAATCCTCGCCGCCGACGCGAAACTGGTCAGCAGCAGGACGATCAGACAGGTGTTTCGAAACGACATACAGACCTCTTCAATGTTTTTTGACTAGAACGGGTTCAGCCAATCCAGTGCCCGGGGCACCCAGCCGCGCTTGGTGGAGTCGCGCACGACCCCGGTGTGCGTTTTCTTCAATTCCGAATCGAATAGCTGGGTGCTCAGGATCGTGTTATCCGGCAAGATATCCTGCACCCGACACACGCCCGACAGCACGAACAGTTGCTCGTCTTCATCGGTGACAATGCGTTTTCGGGCCTGCAAAACCAGCGTGCCGTTGGGTTTGACATCGACCACCTCGGCCTGGATGCGGGCGGTGAACGAGTCGGTGCGTTCAATGCTTCCCTCGCCATTGAAATCGCGCTTTCCTGAAAGTTTCACCTGCGGCACGACACTGCCGACGGTGTTTTTTAGTGCAAAATTCGAGAAGTCGATCGTCGGGAACTGTTCGATTTTGGCATCGATCGAGCCGTCTTTTTGTGTTTCGGTCGTGCCGTCGCTGGCGTACTGGCTTTGCTCACGGACGATGATCGTCACCAGATCGTGCTTTTGCAGCGTTCGCGGCTTGGTGGGTGGGACCGCAAACGGACTGACATCGACCGCGCGAACCAGTCGCGGGTCGTCCGGCATCGCGTTGGCGGCTCGGAACAATGAACCGTTATTTCGCCTGAGCAACTCCGCGATATTCGGCGGCGGGGCATTGAGCGTGGTGCGCGGCGGCTCAGCAAGCTCTCTCGTCGGTGTAATCGGCGCATCGCGATCCGCCTCCGCCTTAGGCCCGCTCTGCGCCAATACCTGGGTCACCAAGAGTGAAATAGCGAGAAAAGCAAGGGTCTTTCTGAACATCAACAACTCCATCCCTTCAACGATCCAAAACTACTTCAACGCCACTTTCGACCCGTCATCGCTCAGGTCCGGCGGGTTGATACTCGCCTCCTGCGGGCCGGTGACGGTCACACGCATGATCTCCCGCGTTGTCTCATTTTTGACCCGGATCGACTGGCCAAACGTCCCGCCGTCCACCGCGCGGGCAACGATTTTGACCCGCACCGCGCCGGTGGCGTGTTCGATCGTGACAAACTGGCCCGGCCGAACCAGTTGCACCGCATCGACCAGCTTGCTGGTCAAAACCGTCCCCGGTTTGAGCGGCCGCGATGCCTGTTGGCCCACGGTCTGTGGTCGTTTCAGGAGCGGGTCCTCATCCAGTCGATCGACCAGAGTGCGTCGTTCGGCGACATCCGCTTCGGTAATAATCTGCTTGGTCGCCAGCGGACGCACCGCCACCAACTGATCCTGCCACGCCTGCGCCCGGGCGGTCACAAACGCCTTGGTCGATCCGCCGGCATCGGTCGTGAGCGTGACATGCCAGGAGACATCGCCCAGATTGCTCGCCCGCTGCGGCTGGATGCCGAATCGCACTTGCGGCTCGGAAAGTCGCAGAATCTTGTCATCCTCCCCCTTAAACGTGATTTGCAGTGATTCGAGTGGGAGGTGCAGCCGGGACGCCAGATCGGATTCCAGCGCCGCCCGCAGCGACCGAGTTCCGGTTTGCTCCTCGGCGACCGGCTCGCTAATCAGCGGTTTGGACGCCGATTTCTGAGAGATCACTTGCTCCAGCTTCTCTTCCTGCGCCACCGCGACATCACTTCGCGTGATCGAGCACGTCAGCGAACCGGCGAAGTTCATCATCACGGTGTTTATGCCCGCATCGCGAAGCAATTCACGCAATTCGCCGACAGAGATGGATCGAACCGATTGCTTGGCACCGAAACGAGCGACGACCAGATCGCCGATCGGATCAAAAACGTCCTTGTCGGCGTCGGCCCATCGGGCGATTTGTCGGAAGCGAATTTCGTTGCCGATGACCGTGGTTTCGGTGCGAAGCTCGACCGCAGCGCCGGTGGCACGATCGGACCGCATGAACTTTTCCTGGGCGCTTCCGAAGGAAACGACGCATAGCGACAGCAGCATCGTCAGGAGGATCGATGGCGAGTCGGAAGATTTTGGAGCCAGGTACGTCATTTTCAATCTGCCCGGTCAGGGGGATCCATGGTTCATCGACTAGTCTAGAAACGCCTGAGATTCCCGATGGTTTGCAGTGCCTGGTCGGCGGTCTGGATGCTCTGGCTGTTGAGCTCGAACGCGCGCTGGGTTTTGATAAGCGTCACCAGTTCTTTGACCGGGTCGACGTTGCTGGATTCGAGAAAACCCTGAAGCGTCTGCCCGAGGCCGTTCTCGCCGGGGCGGGATTCGATGGCGGTGCCGGAAGAATCGGTCTCCTGGTACATGCTGCTGCCCAATAGGTGTAAGCCATTGGGGTTGACGAAGTTGAAGAGCTGGATTTCGCCGACGGTTTCCTTTTCGATCTGCCCGGCGCGGAGGACCTGGATCACCCCGGCCTGGCTGATGTTGATTTCGGTGGAGTTGGGTGGGATTTCGACCGGCGGGTCGAGTCGGTAGCCGTCGCCGAGTCCCAGCACCAACTGGTTCTCATTATTGACGAAAAAATTGCCGTTGCGCGTATACGCCATGCCATCGCCGATGCTGGGGTCGATCTTGAGTCGGAAGAAGCCTTGCCCTGAGATCGCGACGTCGAGTTGTCTGCCGGTGTTTTCGGGCGAACCTTGTTCCAGATCGAGTTGGGTGTTGCTGACGCGAACACCCAGACCGACGTGGATACCTGCCGGGGAAAGCTCGCCCGAGGCGTTTTGGGCACCGGGTTGCTTGAGCGTCAGGTACATCAAGTCTTCGAAGTTGACGCGTTGACGTTTGAATGCGGTGGTGTCTGCGTTCGCCAGATTGTTGGCGACGACGTCAATCCGCGTCGAGAGGGCTCGAAGCCCGGTGGCGGCGGAGTTAAGTGCTGTAATGGCCATGGTTTAATCCTGATCAGGAGTCACGGTGTGACATCGGGTGAAAGGTGAGTGCTGCGTCATCGTATCGCTCCTGATTGCGTCACTTTGTCCTGCCTACTGCCCACTGCCCACTGCCCAATCATCACCCGATCTTGCCCACTTCATTGACCGCTTTGGCAAGGGTGGCGTCCTGGTACTTGATCATGGTGGCGTTGGCTTCCAGAAGCCGCTGGGTTTCCATCAGTCGCGTCAATTCCAAAGCCGGATCGACGTTGGATTGCTCGAGCGCCCCGCCGACCAATTTGCCGTTGGCTTTGACCATCTGGGCGTCGCCGACGATTTGCAGCAGGTTTTCACCCGCCGGCTTGAGGGAGGCGCGGTCGCTGGAATCAAACAAGCCGATTTTGGACAGTTGCTGCTGTCCCCGCATGATCTCGCCGTTGGATCGGATCGATAGCTCGCGCTGGGGGACGTTGGCGAGGTTGATCGGCTTTTTCTCGGCATCCAGCACTTGATGGCCTTGAGCGGTGATGAGCCTGCCGGTGTTGTCGACCATCAATGCCCCGGCGCGGGTGAGCCGGGTCTGGCCGGATTGATCGTGGACCGCCAGAAAACCGTCGCCGGTGACTGCGGTATCGAGGGGGTTGCTGGTTTGTTCGACGGTGCCCTGTGAATAATCGGTATAGGTCGGGCTCAGCAGTTGCCCGCCGCCGATCTTGTCCAGGGGATCGTGGGTCAGTCCCATGGCCCGCATGGCGCGGGATTCGACCTCACGCTCACGCAATAGCGACATCGACCGCTTAAACCCGTTGGTGTCGGCGTTGGCGATGTTGTTGGCGATCACGTCCTGCTGATGAGAGCTGGTCATGATGCCGGTGGCGGATAGATATAGCCCGTAAATCATGCCGCCCTCTCTCGGTTGAGGTCGGCGTCGCGGTAGAGCATTCGCCACTTCTCGCGAACGAAAGCCTGAACGGCAGCGTCATCGGTCCCATCAATTGATTCGGCCTGATCGCGTTCCACGCGACTCTGCAAAATCGCCTGCTCCTGCATGACCTGCTTGACGTGCTCGATCGCCGCCAGCCGGGACGCCAGCACGATCCGCTCTCCAAGGTTTAGCACGCTCTGACTCATTCGGCACCTCCATGTGCGCATCTGACCCCAGAGGGGAGATGAACAATCGGCGTGCCAATCAAAGAAACGCGGTATTTGTCGGATTAAGCGGGTTTGGACGGATCGACCGAGGCGCAATTGTTGCGCGTTGGGGGTAAGAAGTGCGAGGACGGGCAAGGTCTCACCTTATCGCAGAGGCCGGGTAAGCCCAGCGAGCCGATCCCCGCCAGGTAGAACGGGTGTTTGTCGGTCGTGCGGATCACTTGCCCTAATCAAGCGGGTCGAGCGGCGGGCGGTCGGCATTCTTACCGAATCGTTTCCGAAACGCCGCTGCTTTTCGCTCACGCGCCTTCTGTCGTTTCTTCTCCAACTCCCACCAATCAGCCCCATCCGGCAGCGGCCATACAAGGATCGGGTTGAAGCCATTCAGCTTGGCGTCGCGTATGCGATCGACAAACGGCCGAGTCACAAAGAGACTTGTCGGTAACAGCGAAAGTCGGAAAATCGATCGACCTTCGAATAGCTCGGCTTGCACTGCGTAGCGATCAATCGTGGATGCGGTATCCGGCTTGCGCATCCAATTGATCCTTGAGTTCGCGACCTCTACCGGATTTAGGATCGTTGTGACGTTGTATGCGAAGTACTCACCAATGGTTGATTGAAGAGGCAGCAGTTCGCCGTTTGCTTCGAGCATGTCGCGTAACCCGGTGACAGCCATGCGGCTCATCGCGGGCACGGTAAGATTGATGCAGGGGTAGTCGTTCCACGGACGGACGATGCCTTCGACCTCCCACGGCACCCAACGATCTGTGAGTGAAACCACGTCCCACCCGTCGTCATCGCTCCACCCGGGGGTAAAGTCCCAAGCAGCGCGTAGATGCCCTAAAACGGAGCAGCAGCTTGCGGCGGTCGCGAGTCCCTCATACTCCGGAATATCAACGACAGGTTCGAGTTTATAGAGAGCATGCATTAGATTTTTCTTCCAATGAGGCTGTCAAGCTTCAGCTTTTTGCAGTTCTGCTTATAATCCATTTCCCTCACCGCGTGCATCCGCAACATCTAACCTGTTACGCACAGCGATACCATCCCTTCATCAAGCGACGACCAGATTCTCCGCTGCAAGTGGCCGGTACACCGATAAAACACCAATATTACTCACGCAGTTGGCGTGCGTCGGATGTGACTGCCGAGTGCCGCGATAAAGAATCGGCGGTGCGACAAAATGCCACCGAACAAAGTGGGGGAGCGCGTCGCGAGCGACGCGGCTAGACGGGGCGCAGGGGACTGGTGACAGCGTGGCGCCAGGGGTGGCAAGAAATCGGCGGATTTGCCTGATTTTACCGCCGACTTTTGCGGTTGGCGAGGATATAGTTGGCTGGTCGTTTTTCACTGCGTTTGGGGATGCGTCAACGTGTTTCCACGCGCGGCGTCGCTCTTTGACAAGTGAATAGAGAGGGACGAACTCCGGCCGGAAAGATAGGAGTTGCAACAGTTGCACGCTGGCGCGCAACACTTTAGACGATTCAGGATCGTTAAGTCTCGCGGCGGCCCGGGGTTACGTTTTTTGCATGGGTCAAAACGGGTGCAACAAATGCAACAAGTGAAAAGATTTGCGGGTTTTGATTGCAGCTCGACTGAGCTCGCCGAAGTCCGAATTGCGATCAAAAATCGGACTTCGGCGAGCTCAGTCGAGCCGCAATCCAAAATCGCAATTTTTTAGTGCCTCCGCCTCTCCGTGGTAAAACCCGTTTACCCGGCATCGGTCGGGATTGTTGGCAGACCCATGCTAAACATGTCTGAGCTTATTCAACCCGTTCAGCGCCGCCACCTTGTAGGCCTCTGCCAGTGTCGGGTAGTTGAAGACGTTGTTGATGAAGAACTCGACCGTGCCCTTGAACGCCATCACCGCCTGGCCGATATGGATCAACTCGGTCGCGCCCGAACCGATGGCATGGACCGCCAGAATCTCCTTGGTGTCCTGATGGATCAGCAACTTGAGCAGCCCATCCTCATCGCCCAGCAACTGCCCGCGTGCCAGTTCGCGGTACTCGGCGATCCCGGCTTCGTATGGGATGCCGGCATCTGTCAACTGGGCTTCGGTCGGGCCAACCATGCTCACTTCCGGGATCGCATAAATCCCCAGCGGGAAAAGTTCAGGCACAGAGCGGGTTGGCTGGCCATAAGCGTGACAGGCCGCGAGACGGCCTTGCTCCATCGCGGTCGACGCCAGCGCGGGAAAGCCGATTACGTCGCCCATGGCGTAGATGTGCGGGATATTGGTTTGATAGAACTCATTAACTTTGAGCCGCTCCCGGTCGTCGGCCTCGATACCGGCTTTATCCACCTGCAATACACCCGTTGTGCCCTGACGCCCGACGGCATAGAGCAGGGTCGCGGCGCGAAGGGTTTTGCCGGATTCCAGAATCGCCTGGACAAGCGGCTCGTTATATCCACCGTTTCCGCCGTTGGAGCTTCCCGGTGCCATGCGTTCGATTTTGGAGACTTTCTCGCCGAGCCGCAGCGTGATGCCCATTCGCCGCATCTGGTACATCAGCGCTTCGCCGATCTCGCGATCGAGGAAACCGAGGACTTCATTGCGGCCTTCCACGAGCGTCACCTTGACGCCCAACGCCGCCATCATGCAGGCGTATTCGGTGCCGATCACCCCGCCACCGACGACGATGATCGATTTGGGCAGACTGCCAATTTTCAGGAAAGCGTCGGAGCAAAAAACCGTCTTGTCATCAAAAGGAACGCTGGCGGGCTTGGCCGGACGCGTGCCGATCGCGATGAAAAACTTGTCGGCGGTGATGCGCTCGGACTCCGATCCCTTGGTCACGGTGACCATATTCGGGCCTTCAAACGCTGCCGTGCCCCAGATCAGTTCGATCCCGTTGCGATCAAAATACTCGCGCACCAACTCCAGTTCCTGATGGATCACGCGCTGGGAGACGTAGATCAGGTCGTCGATGGAGACGATCCGCTTCATCCGCGAGTTTTCGCCAAAAAGCCCGCGTTTGGACGTCCCGGTCAGGTGCAGAACGGCTTCGCGAAGTGCTTTGGAAGGAATCGTGCCCGTGTTGATCGCGGCACCGCCGAGCACGGTGTTCTTTTCGATCACACAAACCTTGTGCCCAAGCTTGGCGGCCTGGATCGCCGCCTTCTGCCCGGCGGGTCCGGAACCGATTACCACGCAGTCGAAATGTCTCATATGTCCCTCAAACTAGGCGCGGCAGGTCAGTATCAGATTAACGCAAGAGGGAAGCGGGTGCGAATAAGTCTGAAAAAGCATTACCCAGTTGCTGAAGTGCCAGCGAGGTATTGACGTTGCCGTCGAGGTAGGTTTCGCAGCGATTGATGTGGTCGATCGCCTGACAGATCGCTTCGAGTGTGTCGGGGTCATCGGTCGAGCGAAGTGCGGATCGGAGGTGTCGGCCAATGAGTCGGAGATAGGTCGCGATGCCGGTGCGGGTGGCGTTGTCCTTGCTCGATTTGTCGTCCCGCTCCAACTGCTTGGCGGCGTAGGCGTCGGACGCGATCTTCAACCAGTCGCCGATGTCGGCAGTCGGACGGCCCATCAACAGGCCGTCGAGATGGCTGATCAGATCGCGTGCCTGTGCGACCACGCCGTCTTCGATCCATCGCAATGCCGTCCCCAGCGACCCGTCGGCGATCTTTGTCGCGGCCTCAGACGTCGCCGGGTCGATCCCGCGCGATTTCAGTTGGTTGAAAACCGTCGCATCGGATAATTGCCCGAAACGAAAGACCTGCGCCCGCGACCGGATCGTCGCCAGCAGGTCGTCAGGCCGGGGGGTCAGCAGAATAATCAGCGTCCGGCCAGCGGGTTCTTCGAGCGTTTTGAGGATCGAATTTTGCGCCGGCGTCTGCATGAGGTCGGCCTCTTCGACGACGAAGACCTTGCCTTTGCCAGTGACCGTTTTTTTCATCGCCGGGGTGACCAGATGATCGCGCACAACATCGACCGACAGCGTGGTGGCTTTGCTGGTCTTGCTGGTCAGGCGGATCAGTTCCTTGGTGATGACGTGATAATCCGGGTGCGTTTCGGCGTCGATCAGGCCCATGCCGTAGGCGTCCTGGCCTTCATCGCAGAGGAAAAGCTTGGCCAGCGCCCGGGCCGTGGTCGCTTTGCCCACCCCCACCGGCCCGGCAAAGATCACCCCGTGCGGCAAACGGTCGTTCCGATACGCCGACAATAGCTGGGCGATCGGTTCGGATTGGTCGAGGATGTGAGAGAAGAGGTCGGGCATCAGGAGGGGTCATTCCAGGATTCGCACGTCCAGTCCCGCAGAATTCCGCAGGGCATGATCTGATGAGATTACCATGTCACACCGTGCGACGTGAGCGCTGGCGAGTACGATCGCGTCTGGGGTTCTGTACCGATAAAGAGCGCGAAGTTCCGCAGCTTTGTCCAACACCGCAGAATCCAGCGGAACGGTGGTATCCCTCATCAATGTAAAAAAGTGATCCCAACGCTCCAAAGCAGATGCGTCCTTCTCCCGTAGCGGTTTGACGCGGCATTCCAAGCGACTGATCGCACTGATCCAGAGTGTCTGCGCGGATATCTGCCGCAACATTGTCTGGACTTTCTCACCCCAAATCGGCGTTTTCTCGACAAGATAAATGATCGCGTTGGTATCCAGCAGCACGTTCATCTACTCACCCCATGAAACGCGTTCCTCGCGTACCTGCTCGTCGATCTGCTCTTTCGATCGCGTCCCGGGTGGGAGCGACTCGATCCAACCCAACAGCGAACTTAGGATCGACAAGCCAACTGGCTCGCGCACAAGGACCTCGACACGCTCCACACCATCGGGCAATGGGGAATCGAGCTCAATCTGTCGAGCGGAGATGCGTCGGCCTTGCAGGATCATTGTGATTCTCAGTATAGCGACGATTGCGCCTGAATGCCCCCAAAATTCATTGGCACGAGATCGGGGAAGCGTTTAGGGACTCAGAACCGCCCGGAATACATCCGCCTGCACCGCATCGGCGTCCCGGTCAGCGTCAATCACGCGATAGCGATCCGGATACGCCTGTGCCTGGACCAGGAAGTTTTTCCGAACCATCTCATGGTACTTCAGATCGCGCTTTTCGATGCGGTCCTTCACCTCCTGAACTTCCACGCCGAACAGCGTCGCTGTCTTGTGTGTGAACTTGGCGGTGACACGGCTTTGGCTGGTGGCCACCGGCAAGTCGAGGATGAGTGTCAGATTCGGGAAACGATTGCCGATCGCGACCTGGGCAACCTGATTGATCTCTGCCATCGTCAATCCGTCCCCGCCAAGCTGATAGGCGAGGGTGCTGGAGACAAATCGGTCGGAAATCACCCATTTACCGGCGTCCAGCGCTGGCTGGATGATTTCCTTCATCATCTGGGCCCGGGCGGCCATATAGAGCAGCATCTCGCAGCGCATGCCCATTTCGTCGTGATCGGGGTTGAGCAGAATCGACCGGACCAATTCGCCAATCCGCGTCGTACCCGGATCGCGGACCAGGATCGAATCGACGCCCTTGTCCTGCAAATGCTGCTGTAACCGCTTGGCCTGCGTCGATTTACCGCAACCTTCGTTGCCGTCGAAGACGATGAAGCGGGTGGGCTTGGGCAAAGTTGGGTCAGCACCGATGGGCATGGCGGGCATCATACGGCTTCGATGCCGCTCGACCAATTCCGGGCCCATGCCTGCTTCGGCTGTGGCGAAAAACCGCATCAGAAACCGTGAGAATCGCCCGATTCGCTTGACCGATTCGCTTGACCATCTCCGATTTGCGGTCGTACATTGCCGGGCTATGACCATTGCGCAGCTCAAGGCCGAGTTTTCTCGGGAATATGGACAAGGCGACCCCATCCGCATCATCCGCGCCCCAGGCCGGGTGAATCTGATCGGCGAACACACCGACTACAACGATGGTTACGTCTTTCCGATGGCGATCGAGCCGCAGGTCTTCTTCGTCTGCCGTCCACGCACCGATGGCAAAGTGGTCGTCAAGTCCAGCCTCTTTCCCGGGTCGGTCCTGGAATTGTCTTTGACCACTCCCATCACGGCAGGCAATCCCAAATGGGGCAACTACGTTCGCGGGCCCATCGCACTGCTACTTGATAAAGGCGTGCCACTGGTCGGCATGGATTGTCTGATCGTCAACACCCTCCCCATGGGCGGCGGGCTCTCCAGTTCGGCGGCGATGGAAGTAGGCACCACCCGCGCCATGCTCGCAATCGCAGGCGAATCCATGAGTGAGCCTGCGATCGCGCTGCTCTGTCAACACGCCGAACAAACCTACGCCGGCGTACCGTGCGGGATCATGGACCAAACCATCGTCGCCTCCGGTAAAGCTGGCCACGCCATGCTTTTGGACTGTCGCGACCAGAAGAAGCAGCACATCCCGCTCAACCCCGATGAACTGACCGTCGTGATCGTCAACTCAATGGTCAAGCACGAACTCTCCGGAGGCGAATACGCCGAACGACGCACGCAGTGCGAAACCGCAGTCGCCCATTTCGCCAAATCCGCTCCGTCGATCAAAGCTCTGCGTGATGTTTCGATCGAACAAGTCGATCAAGCCAAAGACGCGCTGGGCGACGTGGTTTTTCGACGCGCTCGGCATGTGGTCGGCGAGATCGACCGCTGTCTGAAGTTCGCCGAGCATTTGCAGGCCTCGCGATATGAGGCCGCCGGGCAACTGATGGTTGCCAGCCATGATTCATTGCGGGATGACTACGAAGTGAGCGTGCCCGAGTTGGACTATCTGGTCGCCAGTGCGATGTCGCTCAAAGGCGTCTATGGCTCGCGGATGACCGGCGGCGGCTTTGGTGGGTGTACGGTGTCGCTGGTTCAACCCCGATTTGCCGAGCAGTTTGTCACCGATATCCGCGCGGCGTACCGGTCCAAATACAAGATCGACGCCGTCGCTTTCGCCACCACCGCCACCGACGGGGCCAGCGTTATTGCGTAGGCAAAAGGACGTATAGATCATCCTCCCCGGTTTCGATGCGCAGATCCTGCCTGTAGTGTGACAGCGTGGGTGCGACAGGCGATTCATCCAGACATACCAGCACCATATCCGGGTCGTGGGCCATTTGAATCAACGTCTCATCGTTCATCAGCCGGACCGATTGCCCCAAAGCCACCACCAACGACATGGACGGCTCATCCCGAAACACAAACGTCGCGTTGGGGTATCGCGTCTGCAACTCATGTGCGATCGTTGCGGCCGAAGCCGGTTCGAGCGTCGGTGCCCACACCCCTTTGACCACCAACATCGTCGCCAAAACCCCGGCCATCCCCGCATGGGCAATCGCCAGCGGATTGTTCTGACGCTTCACCCATACGATCAACCCGATCGTGAAGATCAAGAGCGATGCGCCCGAGGCGATATCGATCATCGTCACGCCCGATCGCGCCCACCCGCCGATTGCTGGCATCGCGATCGCCGCCACCACGCCTGTCGCCAGCATCACTTGCAGGATTGCCCGGATCGGGGCCTGCATCGATTGGTACGCGCCGCTGAGTCCCCGATCGATTGCCCAACCCGTCGCCAGCATCAATGCGGGCAACATCGGCAACAGATAGTGCGGCTGTTTATTGCCCCAGAATAGCAGCGGGACCAACACCACACTGCCCCACGCATAGGCGATCAGCAATCCGCGTCGATCGTCGTCCAGTCCGCGCGTCCAGCGCATCACCACCTTCAGCCACCTCGCCGCCGCAGGTCCCTCGCCCCCGACGTTGTTTTCCGGGTCGTGCTTCAATTCCCCGTTCTCGGAATTGCCCCACATATTGACAATCCATGGGACCACCAGCAGCATCAGCGATCCCGCCGCCGCGACGATCCACACAAACACCCACGGCACGATCGAGACCAATATCTGCGGGAAATACACCCACCACGCCTCGGCGTGCCCTTTGCCCCCGGCGATGGAGTTCTTAAAGTCGTTGGCTAGTTCCCCGTGCTCGGGATTGCCCCGCATATACACAAACCACGGGATCGCCAGCAACAGCATCAACACCGCCGCCCCGCTGGTGACGAATCGCACGGTGAGCGTTTGTCGCCAGGTCGATCGCGTCCAGCGTCCGTCGATCGCATCCAGCAGGCCCATCAGAATGACCACATACGCCGCCGGTGGGCCTTTGACGAGGATCAGCCCTGCGATCAGCGCGCCGATCAGGTAAAGCCAGCCGATCGATCCAGACTCCCCCGCGCGCAACATCGCGTAGACGCTGATCGTGATCATCGCCAGCACGAGGATGTCGGTCTCTGCGAGGATGCCGAATCGAAACAGTGCCCACGATCCTGCCAGCGTTCCCGCCGACATCCAACCGACGCGGGTATCGAATAATCGTGAGCCGATGAGGTAGGTGAAGATCACCGTCAGCCACGACGCCCCCACCGCCACCATTCTGCCCGATAGCACGCTGGTGCCGATCACCGACTGCACTCCCGCCACCATCCAATACGCCAGCGGGGGCTTGTTCAGGCGTGTCTCACCGTTGGCGGTCGGGATTAACCATCGCTCGATCGGTTGGCCGATCATCTCGCGGGCTCCCAACAACACGCGCGCTTCCTGCGTGCGGGATTGCGGGTCCAACGCTGCTCCGGCGATCAAAAAAAGCAACACCGCCACCGCCGCGCAGAACCGAGACGAGCAAGCGATGTCAAGTGATTTCACATCCCCATTGTCCCGCCCCCGCATGGAACATCAAGCGGCACTGTATCGCTGCAGATTCTCAAGACTTTTCACGTGTTGCGTCTCTTGCATCGGTCCAAAACGCGTCGAGGAGGAGAACGGGAGACAGGAGTCAGGAGCCAGTAGTGAAGACAGTAGGCAAGACCGAACCGGCTACTGTCTTCTGTCTCCTGCCTTCTGTCTCCTTCTTCATTCACGCCGCCAGTTTGAGCGACGCGTTTTTGACGACACCGGCTGAGCCGAACGTCCAGCGGATGGGGTCAGAGAAGGGGCCCGGTTCGTCGCGGTCATTTCGCCAGAAGGCGCAGACCCAGACCGTCGCGCCCGGTTCCAGCGTCCCGGGGAATTGGATCGACACGAGCGTGCGCGTGGTGTTGGCGTGGAACTTCCATTCACTCGCATGCGCCGGTGCGGCCGGGCCGACGTGGGTGAAGATCGTCGCGCCGGCTATATCGTCGGGGCGGCCGCGGCGAATCACCGAGTCGCCACACAGTCGTACGACAACCGTCCTGCCGTCGACCGAATCGATATGGAGCATCGGGGCATTCATCGGCACGGGCTTGAGCGTGGCCGACCCCTTCGGGACCGTGATGCCCAGGTTTGATCGCATCGCGTCGGTGGTGTTGGGATTCGATTGCGCGATCCGAGCGATCTGCCGCGCGTTGGCGACGGCTCGGACACGGGCCTCGTCCTTGCGGATGATGTTGGCCGGTGATCGGGTCTCGCCGTTGTGCGCCAACGCATGGAGTTCGATGAACGCTGCGGCGTCGTCGCGGAGCGCGATCGTTTGCTGTTCGGTAAGCCCGTACGCCGCGTATTCGGCATCGAGCACGCTGACCGCGTTCCGCATCCACTGCACCAGGTCTGCCTCACGGCGGGGTAGAAAATCCTTGCCCATATCCGCTTCCTTTCACGCATGATTGCGCCGTCCCGCATCGGTTGGCCCGATGACAGCATCACGTCGCGTAAGGAATGGATCGACACGCAGGGCGGGCGGCTTAACATCTTCGCTGCGGCGCGGCCGATAACCCGATCGTGGGGGTCTGCCCGCGTTCGGTCGCCATCCCCGCCGCTCCCGACGACGGCAACGGCGCCTTCGCGGAC
>JBGSMH010000503.1:0-19412 GCA_041740275.1 Phycisphaerae bacterium | reverse complement strand
GGCCGACTCCGCACGGAGGCGGCGGTGGGATTGGGGCCGGAAGACATCGAGCGCAACAAATATGCCCTCGGCGAAGGCATCACCGGCGCGGTCGTCGCCACCGGGCGGGCACGGGTGATCCCGGATGTCAGTCAAGAGCCGGATTTCCTGAACAAAACGCACCGTGTTGATCTGGAGCAGTCCAAAGTCCCGATCAGCTTCTACTGCATCCCCATCCGCATCGAAGGCCGGGTCACCGGCGCGCTGGCGGTGGATAAGCCGTTTATCAGTGATGAACAACTTGAGCAGGATCGGCGATTTCTGGAGATCATCGGCGCGTTTTTCGCGCAGGCGATTCAGATCAATCGCATGGTGATGCGACAGAAGGAAGAATTGCTGGAAGAAAACGCCCAGCTTCGCGCCCAGGTGCGCGATCGCTTCCGCTTCGAAAACATCATCGGCGATTCACCGGCGATGCACGATGTATTCAGCGTCGTCGGCCAGGTCGCCAACAGCCGCGCCACGGTGTTGCTGCTCGGCGAAACCGGAACGGGCAAGGAGATGATCGCCAAGGCGATTCATTACAATTCTCCCCGCAAAGACAAGCCGTTTATCCGCGTCAACTGTGGTGCGCTGACCGGCACGTTGCTGGAGTCTGAACTTTTCGGGCACGTCAAAGGTTCGTTCACCGGTGCGATCAAAGACAAAATGGGTCGCTTCGAGGCCGCCGACGGGGGGACGATCTTCCTGGATGAAATTGGCACGATGGAGGCGCAATTGCAGGTCAAACTGCTCCGCGTCCTGCAGGAGCGTGAGTTTGAGCGGGTGGGTGACAACGCGGTGGTGAAGGTCGATGTTCGCGTCATCGCCGCGACCAATGTCGATCTGCAGGAGGAAGTCGCCAAGAGCAACTTCCGCGAAGATCTGTTTTATCGGCTCAACGTGGTCAGCATCTATCTGCCCCCCTTGCGCAACCGGCGTGAAGACATCCCCCGGCTGATCGATTATTTCCTGGACAAATACAATGTCATCAATGGGCGCGAACTGAAGAAGATCAATCGCGAGATGCTCAATGTACTGATGCGCTACCCGTGGCCGGGTAACGTGCGCGAGTTGGAGAACGCGATTGAGCGCGCGGTCGTGCTGAGCAATCACCAGGAGTTTACAGAAGAACTCATGCCGCTAAGTGTGCGAATGTTTGCCCAGCAGCGGCGGACTAGTCCGACCAGCGAGAGCATCGAAAGCCTGACGCGCAGGTTGTCGGATCAGGCGATACAGGAATACGAAATGCGTGAAGGCGAGATCTATCAACTGGTCATCGACCAGATCGAATACGCTTTGATCGACCGGGCACTGGGTCGCTGCGGCAACGTCAAAACCAAGGCCGCCGACTTTTTGGGCATCAATCGCAACACGCTGAATAAGAAGGTGAAGGATTTGGGGATCGAAGCGGTGGATTAACCCGACCAACCGGCGAGGGAAACATGGGATTTTTCAGCAATCTGTTTCGTCGCAACCCCACCGCCGACTGGCATGAGTCGGCCGGCGCGATCGCGGTGGATGTGGTGACCGGCACGCTGATGGGCAAGGGTTTTGCCACACCGATGGACGATTTTTGCGGCTTTGGTCCCGCAACAGGCTGGCCGGGCAGCAATGGGTGCGGCTCGCTCCGCTACCCGGGCAAAGGGATCGAGATCGACTTTGAATACGGGCAATTCATTGGCGTGCTGGTCCTGCTGAAAAAATTGCCCGACGCGACCGATCCCGATATCCGCGTCTTTTCTGGCAAACTGCTCCGCAGCAATGCTCCATTGGGCCTGGGCGCTGGTGACGATGCGGCGAAGATCCGGCAGGTCATGGGCGAGCCGGAAAGCTGCGACGAAGATGAGGATGAAACGGTGCTGATGTACCGTTTCGATCAGGTCTGCGTCGAGTTTGAGATTCTGGATACCCACGGACTGGCCGCGATCAATCTGTGGCATGAAGGCGACGTGACGCCGACGTTGGTATAATCGATCCATGCCTGTCACGCTGGCACAACGTCGCTTACGGCTTCTTTGGAACAAAGGAATCGGCATGCCCGGGGATAACCAGAAGATTCTGACTGTGGCACGTCGTGTCACTGAAACGACTGAAGCGGTTGTGCTTGGCGGGATAGCGGTTCTTCTGCACGGGTATTCGCGGACTACGGTCGATCTGGATCTCTACGCCGTTGATCGACAACGGATCGACACGCAACTGTTGTCTGTCGGGGCAGAGTGGGACGCAACCGAAAAAGAGTATGTGCTTGATGGTGTCCGCATTCACACCGTCACGCCGGATGAGACGCGGCATGTCGTGCAGAAGGTGTCTACGATCGCGGGCATTCGCGTCGTTAGCCTCAAAGACCTTATCGCCATCAAGCTGATCACCGGCCTGCGTTTGCCCGCGCGGGCAAAGGACTTGGGCGATGTTCAGGAGTTGATCCGCGCCATTCCTCTGGACAAGACTTTTGCCATGAAGTTACCCACGGATCTGAAAGCGGATTTCAAGACCATCGTTGACGCGGTTCGTGCATCCGAACAGGCACAACGCGACGGCCGGCGATTCTGATCACTTGCCGGACATGCCCTGGGTCATGCTGATGATGGGCATGAACAGCGTGACGACGATCACCAATAACGTCACCAGTGCGATAGCCAGCACAATAATCGCGCCAATTGCCAGTCGCCAGAGCGTGCGGTGCGGACGCGACAGGCGAATATGGCGATCGATCAGCGAGGGGACAAACGCCCCGATGACAGGGGCCGCAAGCAAGGGCAAAAAGTAGGTCGATTTCAGGAAATCGGTTGTCGCAAAGATCACCTGCGTGGCGGTCGGAAGTTTGATGTTGAAGTCGGCAAAAAGCCCCGCAACGCTGTGGGCGAGAATGCTGGCGATAGCAAAAACCACGCCGGTCAGCAGGCCGCAGATCAACCCGACAAAGCTGAAGACGCCACAGGTTGAATCAGTTTCGACAGTAGCGGGGGACCGATATTCGACGAATAGAGGTGTTGCCATTGCCTCACTCGGCCGGTTTTGATGTGGGCGACTCTTCTGCTGGCGGGAGTGCCATCCGCATCTTGACGCGCATCTCCAGCGTGTTGCGAATCTCTTCAAAACTCTTGTATTTGCCCTTGCCGATATCGACGGTCATGTCTTCCATCACCGTCGCCAGTGCGGTGCGACAAAGGAGCACGTCATCGACAGCGGTGTCATCGTACATCGCCGTCAGGTCGACTTTCCATTTGCCTTCAATTCGACGAAGCCGAACGGGTTCGAGGCTTTCGCGGGTGGTAAGCGTGGCGGTTTCGCCTTCGATCTTGATCTCGGATTTTTCGATCCCCGCCAGCGTCTCTTCGGTCGGGTCGGGCAAATCCTTCTTGGCGGCGGGGAAGGCCTTGATGCAGGCTTCGCGAAATCGCTTTTCGGTTGCGGTGTAGGTCAATTGATTGGCGAGCAACTGTTCCTGTTTTTTATCGGCGATGACGGCCTGCTTGAGGGTCTTGGCGTCGCCGGAAGCGAGCGACTGGGTGTAGGTCCGAAACGCGTTCTTGGGCGTGGAAAAATCTCCCGCCGCGACCGCGATCGAGCAGGCACCCATCCACAAACCCAACGTTAATCCCACCCGGCAAAATCGCATGATCGTGTCCTTCTTCGCACCGTAAGGGTGCGATGGCATCCATTCTATCCAAGTTCCCGGTCATCATAGCTACCGGCGGGGGGCAAAGACGTTGATTCAGGTCTACTAACAAATGCAGGAAGGTCGATTTTACCTGAGGGAAACGGGGGCACGGAGATCAACCTGTCCTATTTGCCGGCCTTTCCGGCGTTTTCAGAGGTTTCGCTGGGGGTGGCTTCGAATCTGGTTCGAACAATATGGCTTAGGATAGCGAAGAAGAACCCCGTGGACAGTCCACACATCAGGATGCCCGTGAGGGCTTCGATACCAGCGAACTGTCGCCACGACGGCGGCAACACCAGGTCGCCGTAGCCGGTCGTGGTATAGGTCACGGCGCTAAAGTAGAACGCCGAAGAAAAATCCGGCATTGCGCTCTGCCATGAATAGAACGAAGCCCATATCCCGATTTGGATAACGTGCGATAGAACCGTCCACGCACTGGCACAGACCAGCATCCAGACCGCAAACCAGTAGCGTCCCTCAAGCCGTTCGGTACGGCGGGTCAACCATCCCAAGAGCGATGTCAATCCCACGACATGCACAACCACGCAGGCGGACATCAGAATCCACGCAAAAATAAGTGATTTGAACATAGCGATGGTGTCCGGCGCAGTCCGTTGCGCACTTTTATCCACGCCTTTTATACCGCCGTCTGGCATTGCAGCACAACCGCCAAGATCAATCGCTTCCACTGGACACGCCGTGCCAATCGCGGCATGGCCAGGACAGGACTATTTGCCGCCTCGCCGATTGTGCGGGTTCGCTGTTGAAGCCGAAGGGTCGTGACAATATGCCGCAGCCGTCGGCTGTTGCGCGGGCCCGGCTTCGTTGCCGTTTGATTTTTGATATCTACAATGCCGGTTAACTCGTTCCAGGAAATGATCGATGGCCGAATGGTACTATGGGCAAAAGGGTGAGCAGCAGGGTCCGGTGGATTTTCAGACGATATTTCGCGCCGTCGAGGCCGGGCAGTTGGGCGAACGCGACATCGTCTGGAAAGATGGAATGCCAGACTGGAAGCCCATTCGCGACGTGCCTGAGCTTCAAGCGGCATTGACGAGCCGAGCGGTCGCCTCGCGTGCTCAGGCGGCAACGCCCAACGTCGTCGGTGAACATCGTACATCAGCGGTCGCACCAGCGGCCCAGGCATTGGCGTACCAAAACCCACGCGGCGACAGTGGACTGGCGGTTTCGCATATCGCGATCGAAATGCTGCGGCAGACCAAGCCGTGGGTGCGATTCGTGAGCGTGATGCTGTTTGTCAATTGCGGGCTGATCGTGATTGCCGCACTGGCTGTGATGCTTGCAGGCGTTGCCGGAGGCAGTGTGGGTGGCGGGCGGGGGATGGCGATGGGGGCTGGCCTCGGGCTTTTCGTTGCCCTCTTCTACGCCCTGATGGGATTGATCCCGTTGTTCATGGGCATCTACCTCGGCCGCTACGCCAGCCATATTAAGGCATTGCTCGATTCCTCGCAGGTGGTGTACCTGGAAAAGGCCCTCGAGGCGCAGAAGGCCTTCTGGCGACTGGTGGGGATCGTGTTGCTTGTAACCGTCTGCATTTATGGCGTCATACTGCTGATCTTGCTGCTTGGCCTTCTGGCGAGCCTGGCGTGACCCGCAGTAAAGGCTGACAACCCGTGCGGCATGCGTACAATCACCTCCACGCATGGCCAAACCGCGCAACGATCGACTGGACTATCTGCAATACATCGGGTTGCGCGTGGTGACGATGATGTTCCACTGCTGGCCGGTGGAGTGGAATCTGCGGATCGCGCAGTATATGGGCGATCTGGTTCATCTGATCGACAAACGCCATCGCAAGCGGGCGATCCACAACATCAGCCGCTCTTTTCCGCACTATTCGGCCAGACGCGTTGATCGGCTGGCTCGGGAATCGGTGCAGCAGTTGATCATGCTGTTCGTCGAAGTCCTGTTTACCACGCGACTGGTCCGCATCGACACCTTCACGAAATATGTCCGTTTGGGCGATTTCCGTGAGTCGCTCGAATTGCTGATGGCACGGCATCGCGGGCTGATCATGATCACGGGTCACTACGGCAATTGGGAGATACTGGGCTATGTGCTGGGCACGCTCGGTTTCCCCACGGTCTCGGTGGCTCGGCCTTTGGACAATCCGTATGTGAACGAATGGCTCTTGGGCGTGCGCGAGAGAAAGGGCCAGCGAATCGTCGATAAAAAAGGCGCGACCGCTGACATCACCGCCACGCTCGATGCCCACGGCACGGTGGCGTTTACCGCCGACCAGAACGCCGGACCGAAGGGGCTTTTCGTCGATTTCTTCGGGCGCAAAGCCAGCACGTACAAATCGATCGGATTGCTCGCGATGCAGTACCAAATACCGGTGGTAATTGGCTACGCTCGTCGGATCGGTCCGACATTTCACTTTGAGGTCGGCACGCAGGACATCATCTATCCGCAGGATTGGGAAAAAGAGGATCAGCCCCTGCTCTATATCACCCAGCGCTACACCCGGGCGATTGAAGATTTTGTGTCGGCGGCACCGGGGCAATATCTCTGGGTGCATCGCCGATGGAAATCGCGACCCAAAGGCGAAGCACCCGAAGCGTACGATTGATTCTCGTTGGTCTCACCTGTGCTTATTTGCCCAAAGCGCCGTTGATCCGGGCGATAAGTGCATCGGTGGCGGGACGGCCGCGGATGAAGTGGCCGAGGGTGAAGCGTTTGCCTTCGACGGTGTGTAGCACGATATCGTAAAACGTCCTGTCACCGGCCGAGCCGGTCATCTTGCTGTCGATATGCGAGATGCTGTCGGGCGTGATCATGCTCATCCGGGTGATGACTAGGAATTTCGATTCGACCTCGATCCCGCTGCGCATCACTGTGACCGATCGGCTGGTCATCAACATGCCCAGTCCCGCCCATGCAAACAGCCCGCCGAACAGCAGGAGAAGAAGCGGAAAAAACAGGCATACGCCGTAGACGAATGCCACGACGCTCCCGGCCAGGATCGCCAGGCCGATGATCGTGAAGGTGAGCGACATGCTCAGATGCCGCATCGCCGGGAAATGGATGCGGGTGGATCCCGCGCCTTCGGTGATCATCACGCCGGGATCATTGGCTTCGATCAATCGCTCGGCTGCGATCTCCGTGACCGCCGGTGCGTCCGGTTCGACCGGGTCGATGGCATGCGGATCAGCTTCGATGACAGGCAGATCAAACGTCGCGGCATAGTCGGGTCCCGGTCTGGACCATGTGACGAACAACTCCCATTCGAGTGATCGAGGTTGAAAAGTCGGCTGATCGGTTGGCAATCGAAACGAGACGGGCAATTCGCCTTTGGGGAATGACCCGGTGCCCGGGTCGACGAACGCCTCATTCTCCCACAGGATCGTTCGTTTGGTGCTACGGTTTTTACCGCTGCCGTGATGGGTGATCTTGACGCAACGGATCTGAACGCGAACCGGCTGCATCGCGTCGATCGGCTTGGTGAGCTTGACCAACCCGCGAAAACGACCGCCCAGGCGTGGCGGGAAGGATTCGAGCGTGAGCGTGCTGACGCCCCAGCGGCGATAGATCATCAGTTGATGAATCGCCAGAATCGCCAAAAGGATGCCAACGCAGGGGAAGATCAGCACGAAATACGCACCGGCGGGCTTCTCGTCGGTGTTGAGCAGAAACGCGATGGTCGCGCCCCAGGCGATGAGGTTCCAGAATGCTGCGAACACCAGGAAGATGATCGCGCCAGCTTTTTGGCTTGATCGAACGACACCCGCCCGCCAGTCGTCGCGCGTGGCGAGCCGTGGGTCCAGGGCATTGGCCGGTAGCTGGGTCATATGGGACTGGCGTGAGTCAGGATAGACGCAAACTTCTGTTTCCTAGACATCATCCGGCATGACATCTTTGGGTTCGACGGTGGTTTCGCCGCGGAGGGTCTTAGTCTTGCCGAGGATTTGTCCGTCGCGATCGATGTACAGTCGGCCGCCGTCGTTGGTGGCGTTGCCGGAGATGACGCCGGAGTGGATGACTTTGGTTCCGCGGAACATGTAGAGGTTGCCCGAGACGTGTCCATAGATGTGGACGCGCCCGCCATACTCGACGATTAGATCGCCGTAGATCGTGCCGCGCATGTAGAACTTTCCGCCTTCAACGACGCGGACATCGCCTGTGATTTTTCCCCACAGTTCGTACTTTTCTGAGATCGTCTGATCCCCGCCGAGGTTGTCGCGGACTTCTTTCATACGTCGTGGTTCGTGATTCGTGGTTTGTGGGATTGATCAACTTGCAAGCCCCGGCCCCAAGCCCTAGACCCGCTGATTCGCGCCGAGCAGGTCGTTGAGCACTTCATCCTCTCCCATCGCCATCTTGATGCCGCGATTGGATTTCAGTTGGATGATGAGCGTGACGATGATCGCGACGACGGGGGCACCAACGAATCGGAACCACCCGAGGATGGTGGGTGCCCAGCCGCTGGCGGTGAAATCGTTGGCAAAGTTGTATCGTGCCGCCAACTCACTCCATGTCCAGAGAACGCCGGGGATGCGGAAATCGGGATTGCTCAATTCGGCGTTGTTCATAAAGGTTTGCCACGGGAAGAGGAACACGACCAGCACGCCGCACCAGACGAGGCTGCCGGTGACTTTGCCCACGCCGATCAGTCTTCCGACCAACATGATGTGGAGGATGACGGTCATCACCAGCGCCAGGATGATGCCCAGACCGATCCCGCCGAGCAGGGTGATGCCGGTGAGGTAATGCATGATGTCGGTGAGTCGGGTCGGTTCGATCGCCGGTTGTGTTGTGGCGTCTGAGATTGCGTTGCCCGGCATCGGGACCACGTTGTAGCGGACCAGAAAGAACGTCGCCAACTGCAGGACGAGCATCAAAAGGATCAGGAGTGCGAGAATGCTCTTGGCGCGTCGTGCCACGCCCATCGCCTCGGAATAATCCGCCGCCGTTGCAAGACCAGGAACGCCCGACATGTTCAGACCTTTCGATAGAGCCGACTCTGGTGTATCGCAAACGCTGGTCTGGATCAAATCTGGGGCGCGTTGCGTTACTCTTTATCCGGCACAAACTTCATGGCGGCGGAGTTCATGCAGTAGCGCTTTCCGGTGGGGGCAGGACCATCGTCAAAGACGTGGCCGAGATGTCCGCCTGAAGAAGCATCGATGACTTCGAGTCGGCCTGACCCATCAGGATCCTCGCGAACGATCACGGCTTCGGGATTGATCGGCTTGGTAAAGCTAGGCCAACCCGAACGACTGTCGTACTTGTCAGCACTGCTAAACAGCGGTGCGCCGGTGGCGGCGGAGACGAACGTGCCTTTTCCCTTGAAGCCATCAAACTCATTCTTGAAAGGCGGTTCGGTGGCGCTCTCAAACATCACGCGGTAAGTCATAGCAGGCAGGATCTCTTTCCACTCGGCCTTGGTCTTCTGAACCGGGTAGGTGGTCGGCTGAGTCGTGGATTTATCCGTGCCAGCCGAGAGATTGGTGTCGCAGCCAATGAGTCCCGCAAGCAACAATCCAGAGAGGGTGAGATGTTTGAGCATAGAACGAGTGTAGGCGCTCCGATCAACCAACCCAAATCGACGTGTTTTTCGGTGGAAAACAGGATATTGCGACCGGAAAGTCCGGTAATTAATGAGGCCGGATAATCGGTACATTCTACCCATATTAACGTGGGGTACTGTTATGGGACTTCGGATTAATTGGACTTAATCCCTAAGGGGTATCCGATATGGGTATCGTTGAGTCAGTGGGAATGGCGGATGCCGTCCCACTTACGTTGTGCTTGCATCGCCAGGGAGGGCGTACGCCGGATGCGAGTTGTATTGGCATCGGAAGTAGGCCTTATTATGAAAAAAATTAGCCTCTCGGCCGCGACAATAGGATTGTCGCTGGTGGCTACATCGAACGTCTTGGCGGCCTATACGGACGTCAATCCCAATCCCGACGAGGGCACACCCGCCGAGATCTTTTCGGTTTTGTACGGCCAGCCCTTTACATCGACCGGCCTGGATTTCTCCGGCACGACACTCACCGCCCGACGCGTTTCGGATGATCAGGATCAACTCTGGACCGGCGACTTCGCCGTCCGCGTTGCGGCACGATTTAGCGGCTACACACAGTCTGTCGGTTCACTTTCACGTGGCAAATACCAGAATCTACTGAACGCTCAGGGAATCCGATTCGACCAAAGTCCCAATGAGGCATCCGTTTCGCTCGATCAGGGCGTTTGGGTTCGCACTGGTGATAGTGGTACGCATTCGAGTGCCCCCGAGTTCAACGAAGATAATCGCGATCACATGATCACCTACAAAATGGAAGGCAACGGCGATTCGCCGGTGTGGGTGATGTTCTGGGAAGACATCGATATTGACGACACGATCACGAGAGGCCGCTCCAAGAGCGATTTTAATGACCTGGTGGTGGTCGTCCGCAGTGCCGATCTGGATGGCGGGACGCCGATCGCGGTCCCACTCCCGCCCGCACTGGGTGTCGGCATCGCGACGCTGGGGCTTTGCGGATGGTTCATCCGCAAGCGAAACGCCTCGCGTCACTGATGCGATTCCTGCATCCCTCACCGCAGTGACGAATCTGTCCCGGCGGCATTCCGGTACGACACTGGCGTGACACCCGTCACCCGCTTAAACGCCGTCGCGAAATACTGGCTGCTGGAAAACCCCAAATCCAACGCGATATCCGTGACCGCTCGGTTGCTTGACCGCAGCATCGACTTGGCACGGGTGATCAGTTGCCGCAATCGCCAGTCGCCGGGAGTTTGGCCTGTTTCGGCAATGAAACGCGCGTGCAACCGTCCGACGCTGATCCCGCACTTGGCTGAGACGTCGGCGATGCGGAGTGGCTCGGACAGATGTTCGAGAATGTACCGCATCACACGTCGCACCGGATCCGAGATCACTCGTTCCCGCGCCAACGCTGCGTCGTGGTCGCGCAATACCTGAACCAACAACGTGTGCAAAGTCGCCCGAGCGGCCTCTGAGGCCAGGTCGTCCGCTCGCGCGTGTTCAGCGTACAGGCGATGGCAGGCATCGCTTGAGGTCGCCGATGCTCGGAACGCTCTCAGGCGTAGTGCGACAAGGCGTTGTCGGATTCGTTGCGTCTGTACACGGGTCATCCCGGGCAGGGGCTTGTGCGTGGGGATCACGATGTGAAACCAATACAGTTCACAGGGATTCATGACCGCATCGACGCCGCCATGCCGCTCGCCGGGGCGGGTGAGGTATAAGTCGCCGCCGCGGACCTCGGACAAGTCGTCTCCGGCGAACCAGTCCACACTGCCTGAGACGATGAAGCAGATTTCGAACGCGTTGTCGTGTACATGCTCCGGAAGGGGCCCGGCGCGGACGAACCGGTCCCAACCCGCGACCGTCAGTTCGGGCAGCAATCGGGTTCGGCCAGAATACACCGTTCGGCAAATCGGGGGCGTCATCGACTCACGATCGTACCAAACCTGTTCGATCTTCTCTCGCTTTTACATCGAACGTTTCGACACCCTTGGGTGGATATTCTTTGATACCAACACGAGGAAGACACAAATGAACGATGAAGGATTTCGGCTTACGGATGATCAGATCGCGTTTTTCAATCGGGAGGGCTATCTGGCGATTGATCAATTGACCACGCCCGATGATGTCGCCAAGCTGCGGGTCAGTTACGACCGCATTTTCGAGCAGCAGGCCGGTCGCGAAGAGGGAAATCAGTTTGATCTGGCCGGGACCGATGAGGATGGGAAGAAAGCGGCACTCCCGCAAATCCTAAACCCGTCGAAATACGCACCGGAGATGAATCAGTCGCTCTTGCTGACCAATGCCAATGCGTTGGTTAAGCAGCTTTTCGGGGATAAAGCGAGTGTGTCGATAGCGCACGCGATTCTAAAACCCGCTGGCTCCGCGGCGTCGACGCCGTGGCATCAGGACGCGGCCTACTGGGGCGCGGAATACGATTACCCGGCCGCGATCAGCATCTGGGTTCCGCTGCAGGATACGCCGGTGGAAATGGGGTGCATGCAGTTTGTGCCCCGATCGCACCAGACGACCGAAATCTGGCGACATCAGCACATCAACAACGACCCGAAGATTCACGGACTGGAACTACACGAGAGTGAGATGAGCCGCGTGAAAGACGTGGCGGTCTGCCCGCTCAAGGCCGGCGGTGCGACAGTCCATGGCGGGTATGCGTTGCACTACACATCACCCAACCAGTCCGATACGCCGCGCCGGGCACTGATTCTCATGGGCGGGCTTCCGCCCACAAAGCGGCCGAAGCCACGAAAAATGCCGTGGAATGAGGAAACGCAGACCGCCCGAATCGCCCGTCAGGCGGCGGCGCAGCAGAAGACCGATCGAATATCCCTGACCTGAGGATGCGTCACGAACCGCCTCGTGCTACGATGCGTACGGGTTATCAGCGATTCATCCGGATCGCACCACAGACGCATTTAGCACAGGTGATAAGTGGCAACCAGCTCCAGCAACGCGATCGGGCGGCTCAGGGAAAATATTCAGTCGGTTTTTCTCGGCAACCCGCGGGCGGTCGATCTGTTATTGATCGGACTGCTGTCGCGCGGGCATGTGCTGATCGAAGACGTCCCCGGCGTCGGCAAAACCGTCCTGGCCAAGGCACTGGCCAAGAGCATCGCCTGTGATTTCACGCGCGTGCAGCTTACACCCGACTTGTTGCCCGGCGACGTGCTGGGCGTTTCGATCTACAATCGAGACAAAAACGACTTTGAGTTCAAGCCCGGTCCGATTTTCACCAATATTTTGCTGGCAGACGAGATCAATAGAACCACGCCGCGAACGCAGTCAGCGCTGCTCGAGGCCATGAGCGAAGAGCAGGTGTCGATCGAAAACAAGACGTTTGTGCTTAAACGTCCCTTCATGGTCGTGGCGACACAGAACCCGTTTGAGTTTGAAGGCACCTATCAGTTACCGGAAAACCAGCTCGATCGATTTATCCTCCGGGTGGCCGTGGGTTATCCGCCGCGGGCGAGTGAGCAGCGGATTCTGACCACCCAGCCAGGCCGCTCGATCCTCGATGCGCTTAGGCCGGTCATGTCAGGTGATGAGGTGGTCGAACTGCAGGACCGCGTGCCGCAGGTGCGGATCGATCCAGCCATCGTGGATTACATTCTCGATCTGGTCGATGCGACGCGTAAGCATGAGCAGTTGCATCTGGGCCTAAGCACTCGCGGCGCGCTGGCGCTGACCGCCGCCGTTCAATCGTCGGCGATTTTGAACGGGCGCGACTATGTCCTGCCCGATGACATCAAAGACCTGTTCATCGCCTGTGCGGCGCATCGTGTGATCAGTAAGACGTACATGGGCAACGGCGATGCGGACGCGACTCAGCGCATTCTGCAATCGATCCTCGACCGCACACCCGCACCGAAATAGCCGTTTCCGCTTCGCAGCCGAGTTTCAATGGCCACCAAGCGTACAACCTCGAAGAAGAAGCGGGTGATTCGCAAGAAGCCATCGCTCGATTTTTCCGTCACCGGGCTGATCTACTGCACGATGATGATGTTCATCGGTCTGGCGGCGATCAACACGCAGGCGAATCTGCTTTTTGGCGTGTTCGGTTTGATGATCGGCATCCTGCTGGTGTCGTTTGTGATCAGCGGGTTGGTGATGTCCAAGCTGAAGGTGGAACGGGCGATGCCCGATCACGCGATCGTCGGTCAGACGGCGGCGGTGTATTACCAGATCACGAATAAGAAGCGGTATTGGCCGAGCCTGTCTGTGTCGCTCAGTGAGATCGACGGCGTGGATGCATTTGCGCGTCAGCCGTCGGCGTACATGCTCCACTGCGCCAACGGGATGACTGCCAGCGTGCCCGCAGAGATATTGCCGCTACGGCGTGGCGTGTTTGAACTGAATCATTATCAACTGAGCACCAGCTTTCCATTCGGCTTCGTCAAGCGCGCGATCAATAAACATCAGAAAGACAATCTGGTCGTCCTGCCGGCGATCGGGGGGATGCGGCGGGAGTTGATGCAGCAGTTTCGCAGTGCCGAATCCGTCGGGCAAAATGTCCGGCCTTCGCGCGGCGGCAGCGATGATTTTTACGGCGTCAAGGAATACCGCAGCGGCGAAAATCCACGTTTCATCTACTGGAAGCGCTCCGCGCGAGGCGGGGCGATCGTCATGCGGGAAATGACCCGCGTCTCGCCACCGAAACTGCTCGTGTTGATCGACACTTGCACCGGCGGCGACAAATCGACCGACCGATATGTCGCGATCGAACGCGCCATCGCGATGGCGGCGACGATCATCGATCGGGCGATGGAGGCCGGCCTGCCTATCGGTCTGATCGTCGCCAGCGGAGATAAGTGGCTGAATGTCTTGCCCAATCGAGGAAAGCGGCATCGGCTTGATCTGCTGACGCACCTGGCTCAGTTGCCCGCCAATGCGTCACAGGACGTGAACGCACTGCTGGCGATCGCCCAGCCATTGATCAAGAGCGATACGACTGCGGTGCTGATCTCACCGGGCAATGTGGCGATGAGCCTGGCGCAGAGCGTGCGCGGGCGATTGGTCGCACTCTCATCCAAAGCCGACCAGTACCGGAGATATTTTCAGTTTGATGACTCGATCGACTTTGCCCTCGGGCATGTCGGATAGGCCGCACGCGAAAGTGGTTTGACGATGTACGACATCAAACAATTTCGACCGACGCTTTACCTGCTGCTGTTGCTGGGCTTCACCGGCTACGCGATCGCGGCCGGCGCACCGGCACTGTGGCTGATCGCGGTGTCGGCGACCATCCTAAACAAATGGTTGTTCGATCGCGGTCGGTTCAAGCCCATGCCCCGACTGGTCGCCAATCTGGTAACCCTGGCGTTTGCGGCACTCCTGGTGCTGCGAGTCAAGCAAATCCCCGGCCCGCCAATCCTCGCGATCGGGGAGTTTCTGATCTTCCTGCAACTGGTCAAACTCTTCGAACAACGCGGCAACCGCGACCTGGCACAATTGCTGATCCTCAGCCTCCTCCTGATGGTGTCGGCGGCGATCAGCACGGGCAGTCTGCTGTTTGGTGTGATCTTTGTCGTCTATCTCTTCCTGTCCCTGTATTGCTGTCTGTTATTTCATCTCAAGACAGAAACCGATCACGCCAAGGCGGTTGTGGGCGTCGATGAGCGAAAGCTCAACCCGATGACGCTCAAACAGGATCAGCGTTTTCTTAGCCGTTCGATGCGGCGACTGACGGGCTTTGTCAGTGCGGTCGCGATATTCATGGCGATTTTCGTCTTCCTGTTTTTTCCACGTGGCACCGGCGCGGGCATCATCGGCAACATGGCGTTCAAGCCCGCCCAGGCGATGACCGGCTTCAGCGATCAGGTCAGCTTTCAGGATGTGGCGCGGATCACCCAGAATGAGGCCGAAGTCGCCAAGGTCGCCATCACCCGCGATGGGGAACCGTTCGGTGCCCCCGGCGAGATCATCTACCTGCGCGGTAGCGCCCCCGACACCTATGTCAGCGATCCGGACGATATCAACCGCTGGAAGTGGATTCGCACCGTCGATACCAACTCAGATCAGATCGTCGCCTCTCGCGGACAGGCGTATACGCTGAACTCGGTCCCGTTTGGAACAGTGCGATACAAGCAGGAGATTCGCCTGCTGCCGACCGGATCAGACGTGATATTTGCCATGCCCGGGGCGATTGAGATCACGCCGCAGCGCGAATCGCGACTGAAGTTTAACCCGATTGATCAGGTCATTCAGCTCAATGAACATTTGACCGGCGAATTGCCGTATACGGTGGTATCGACCGGGCAGATCGGTCCTGATGAACCACGCGAGTCGCGATCCCTGGCCGACTCGTTTTTGCCTGAGGCGCTGCGGCAGCGGTACCGACTGGCAACGCCCGAGCCCGTGCGACGCTATCCGGTGCCGGTGCGGATCAAGGAGTTTGCCTTACAGGATGAAGTGGCTGGTACCGACACCAAAGGCAATCTGGCCCAGCAGCGGCTTGGCACAAAAGAGGTTAGCCCTCTCGATGAGCGATTGGCGAGCAATTTTGAGACGTATCTGAAGCAGGAGTTTTTGTACACGCTGGACCTGACTGACGCCGGGCGGATCGCGGATCAGGATCCGATCGAGCAGTTTCTGTATGACTTCAAACGCGGGCACTGCGAATACTTCGCGGGTGCGATGGCATTGATGTGCCAGAGTGTAGGGATGCAGGCGAGGGTGGTGGTGGGCTTCAAGTGTGATGAGTTTAATTCCGTGGGCGGCTATTACATCGTGCGGCAGAGTCATGCCCATGCTTGGGTAGAGGTGCTCACGCTCAATGGCTGGCAGACCTTTGACCCGACCGCCAACCGAGAAGCCAACCCACTCGGCACGGCCGCTTCGATGTGGAAAAAGATCACCTATTTCTTTGACTATCTGGATTACACCTGGGGTAACAACGTCGTCAATTACGACGCCGATAGCCGGATGAACCTGATCCAGAACGTCGATAGCGGATTGACCAATACTGCCATCCAGACCAGCACATGGCTCCAGGATATGAAGTCGTGGTTCGACTTGCAGAACTTCTATTGGGTTAGCAGCGGGCTGTTGAGCATCCTGGTGGTCGCGATGGTCTGTGCGATCGCCGGGGCAATGGTCTATTTCATGTACGAACGGATGCGCCTGAAGAAGCGTGCCAAGCGTATCGGGCTGGGACAGTTGCCGACATCGGATCAGAAGCGGCTGGCGAGGCAACTGGCGTTTTATGATGATCTGATTCAGGTGCTGGATCGCAAGCAGGTGCAGCGGCCAGCACACCTGACGCCGATGGAGTTCAGCCAGTCGGTGGGGTACCTGCCCAACGAAATCTACTCCTCAGTTCAGCGACTGACGCGAATTTTCTATCGCATCCGCTATGGCGGGCAGCAGTTGGACAGTGACCAGCAACGCCGCCTGATGCGCGTGGTCTATCGCATCGAAGAAATCCTGCAAACCCGACGCTCCTGACACATCCTATGAACGCGATTCTCCTTTCCATCGGCGATGAACTTGTGCTGGGGCAGACCGTTGACACCAATTCGGCATGGTTAAGCCAGCAGTTGGCGGGTGTTGGGTGTGACATTTTGGCACACAAGACCGTTGCCGACGATCTGGCGATGATCGCACGCACGATTATCGAAGAAGCCGCGCGGTGCGACGTGCTGATCATCAGCGGCGGGATCGGTCCGACCGAGGATGATCTCACCCGCGACGCGCTGGCCATGGCGATGGGCGCAGAATTGAAGCCCGATCCACGCTGGGCGGCACACATGCAGGCGTTCTTCGATCGGCTGGGTCGAGTCATGCCGCAGCGGAACAGGGTGCAGGCACTGGTCCCGACCGGTGCGAGCCTGATCTGGAACCACAACGGCACGGCACCGGGATTGGCGGCACCGTTGGGTGCGTGTCAGATCTTTGTCATGCCCGGCGTGCCCAAAGAGATGAAAGCGATGTTCACCACCGACATCCTTCCCCTCATCCGCTCGCGAAGCGGCGGGGCGGTGATCCTGCAGACCACGCTCCATACGTTCGGCGTCGGCGAGAGCACGATCGCCGAGCGACTGGGCACGTTGATGATGCGACAGCGTAACCCCAGCGTCGGCACCACCGTTTCCGGCGGGATCGTATCGGTGCGGATCAATGCACGATTTGACTCACTTGATGTTGCGCAGACCCAACTCGATGCGACAATCGAACAATGCCGCACTGCGCTGGGCGATCTGATTTTTGGCAGCGATGAACAGACGCTCGCCGAGGCGGTGGCGAAACTCCTGTGGGAAAGTAGGAGAACCGTCACCACCGCCGAATCTTGTACGGGCGGTCTGTTGGCGAAATACCTGACGGATATCTCTGGATCCAGCGACTATTTCAAACACGGCTGGATCGTCTATTCGAATGACGCGAAGCAGCAGTTGCTGGGCGTTACCCCGCAAACCCTGGCGACACACGGTGCGGTCAGTGAGCCGGTCGTGCGTGAATTGGCCACCGCCGCCCTGGAAAGAGCCGCCGCCGATTACGCCGTGGCGATCAGCGGGGTCGCGGGTCCGACGGGTGGGACGGATGCCAAGCCGGTCGGGACGGTCTGCATCGCCCTAGCCTCGCGGGGGCGTCTATCGATCGCTGATGACAATTTGTTCGCCCGCACGTTCGCATTCCCCGGCGATCGCGAGTGGGTCCGCGACCGCTCTGCGAAGATGGCGTTGACGCTCCTCCGCTACGCGCTGCTCAATCGCCCGCTGCCTTTTTAATCACCACAATCTGCGAAATAGTGCGTTGTTCATATAAGTGGCAGTGTCGCCCATCCCATCGCGCGCACAAAAATGTGCAGCACTTCACCGTTTGCACACGAACTATACTTCGTATGTCACATCGCCGCAGGACGATCCGATCCATCGCACCACAAAAGTAATGAAACACCGTGTATGATTTCGTCCTTTATGTCCGCGCGAGATTGCGACCCACGTTCTCAACAACCCGGTGGGCGCGAATCGTCTGCAAAAACAGGGATAATCAGCACTTTTGCGACTGACGAAGGAGCGTATCTGCGCGCTAAGCCTCGACACGTTTTCGTCCGCACACAAAACGAATGCATCAAATATAGTTGCACTAGCGATGTTGCGCCGAACTTTTTTCTGGCACACCTGTTGCTATGCGGTTCGTGACGTCGTGTGGCGTCACACGGGCTTTCGAATGACATCCCCATACTCGTTTTTCACCCGGGAAAAACCCGGGCAAGGAGAGGTTCTACATGCGTCGCAACACAACCCAAGTTTCCGCACTTTCTCTCGCCGCGGGTGCGGCGGTGCTCAGCGTGATCTGGCAGGCGCCTGCGCAAGCGGCGTTCGATGTCGAAGAAAAATCTATCTCTGATTTGCTATATGCCTATTCCAGCGGGCAGACGACTGTCACCGATGTCGTTCGTCAGTACATCGATCGGATCAACACTTACAACAACATCTCGACGTACAAGCCGTACGCGGTCAACGCCGTCGCCGAGGTCAATTCCGCTGCCATTTCGCTGGCTCAGCAGATGGACGCGATGAAGAAGAATCCCGGCTTCAATATCGCCAATTATCCGCTGTTTGGCGTGCCGGTGATCGTGAAGAACTCCTATGATGCTCTGGGTATGACCACCACCAACGGTGTGAGTGTTCTCAACGGGGTCGGCACACCCGGCTCGACCAGCCTGATGCCCAAGCAGGACGCATTTAGCGTCGATCGCCTGCGTCAGGCGGGCGCGATCATCATCGGCAAAGCCTCGCTTTCGACGATGGCATATTCCTACAACGGGATCGATAACGCCGCAGGCGTGGTTCGCAATCCCTACAACCCCAATCGTATTCCCGGCGGGAGCAGTTCCGGCACGGGTGCGGGCATCGCCGCAAACTTTGCCATGCTCGGCATGGGCGGTGAGACCGGCGGTTCAATCCGTGTACCATCGAATGCTAATGCGTTAGTTGGACTAAAACCCAGTAACGGGCTGATCGATCCGGGCGGCACTTTTCCGCTCACACCCGCCCGTGACGTCGTCGGACCCATGGCCAAGACCGTAAAGGACGTTGCGATTGCGATGAACGCGCTGGTCGCGACCAGTCCGACTAATTTGTGGAACGGAACCCCTTTCTATCGCAACGCGGACCCAGGTGCCCTGCGTCCGATCGACTACACCTCTGGGCTAAGCACAACCGCAATGGTTGGTAAGGTGCTGGCGGTACCCAAGTCGATGGT
>JBGSMH010000502.1:0-6679 GCA_041740275.1 Phycisphaerae bacterium | reverse complement strand
CCCGGCGCAACCTCGACCGCGCAGGCGACTGGCACCGACTCCTCCGCAGCAGGCACCCCCAGTGCCGGTCAGGACGGCGGACAGGCCAACGACGGGGCGACGTCGCAGATCGATCCGAAAAACGACCTGAACCCCACTGCGTCTGGTCAAAACCCCGGCACGGGTGACGGAGCGTCCTCAACCACGTCTGGCGAAGGCGTCGCCCGCGGTTCAACCGGTGCCGAATCGCCCGGCGTGCAGACGGCACCGTGGCAGAGCGCCGAGTGGGCGTCCGACCGCTCGGCCGCGCTCGATCGTGCGCAAAACGCCGACTACACGCTGCGACAGCGCGAGTTGATCCGGGCCTATTTTCAAAGGTAATGCCGATCAGCGTGAGGCGACGGTTTCGGGGCGCGATTCGTCGGCTTCAGCAACTTCCTCGTGTTCGTCCGCATACTGCTCATCAAACTCCAGGCCATCGACCGATTCGGGGAAGACCGGATCAAAGCCGTTGGTGGTGTGCGATTCGTGATCGGCGGTCGCGGGCATACCCGGGTGATGGCTCTCCCGCGAGATCATCCGCAGATTGATGAAGATCGGGATCATCATCAGTACGAAAATCGCGCCCGCGCCGATGCCCGCGTAAACCGGACGCTTGTCGTCGCCATCGATGACCATCACATCAAACTTGGACGACGGCACGATGATGTCGGCCAGCGAGCTTTGGGCGGTTGCGATGGTCGATCGCAGATCGCGCATCTGGGCTTCGATCGTCGATTTGTCCGCCAGCTTTATCGCCATGTCGCGATCGGTTTCGATCAACCGACGGCGATGCTCCTGCATCTTTTCCTTCTCGATCGTCACCGCGTCCAAAGATGCTTGCGACGTTTGTTCAAGCTCCTTGGCACTGGCCAGTTCCAACTGTTTTTCGGCCAATCGCTTTTTGCGGTTTTCCTCGGCGGTGATCGCCTGCTGCTCACGCGCTGCGGCGGCGATGACCACCTGGCGATTGCGAATCTCCGTCTGCAACGTCGCCATCTTCTTCTTGGACTCGGCTTCCAACTTCGCCTGCTCGGCTTCGGCGATATCCGACGTCTGGGTATATCCCTTGCGCGCCTCGGCGACAGCAGCCAGACGCTTCTCGATCGACTCGGCCAGCGCCTTCTGCTCGGCGGGCAACTTCTCCACCGCCGGGGCGCTCTTGGCAAAATCGTCCTGGGCCTTGGTCAGGGTTGCATCAATGTGCTTGCGATCTTCCTGAATCAGCTTGGCGGTCTGGTCGATCAGCCCCTGCAGTGACGTAATAATCTCGATCTGCACCGGATCGTTCAGGTGCTTGTACTCGGCCTCATCGACCTTGATCTTGAGCAGCCGCATCTTCAACTCGATGCTGTCGGCCTCTTCCTTCATCCCTTCGGCGATCGAGGCGTTCTTCTGACGCTCGAGCATCGAAAGCTCTTTTTTCATATCAACCAGCACCCCGTCCTTCTCCAGTTGCTCGCGACTTTGCGCCAGAATGCGATCGGACAGCCGCTGTTTGAGTTCGGTCAGTCGCGTGTGCTGCTGTTCCTGACGGGCGATCAGATCGTCGGTTAATTTTCGCGTCTGCGTGAAGATGCGGTTGGCGGCCTCGACGTAGGCTTCGAGTTCGGGACTGTCCTTGAGTTTTTTCGCGTCCTTCAGCTCGGCCTCAAACTCGTTGATGACCGCATCCAGCGCCTTGCGTGCCGCATCGTTCTTATTCGCTAGAGCGGCGCGGGCGGCGTCGGACTGCTTTTGAAGGTCGGTCAGTTGCGTCGTGAGTTTCTTCAGATCCTCGTCGGCCTCGGACAAATCTGCTACCGGCAGCGGGGCAAGCTCAGTCGGGGCCTGCTTGGCCAACAGATCGATCGACGATTCGACATCCAGCCGCTTGGTGCGGGCGGATTTTAAGGCCTGCTCGGCAGTGACGCGACGGGTTTCGACCTCTGCCAGCTTGGTGTCGTCCGGCCGGTTGTTGCCGAGTTGACGAAGCACTTCCAGATCCTGCTCGACGGCTCGCAGACGGACATTAAGCGTCCTGATTTCGGCCTCGGCGTCATCCGCTTTGGAGGCCAGTTCGGTGGCGCGACGGGCTTCACGCTCGTTGGCTTTGATCAACCCGCTGGCCAGTGCCTTGAGGCGGACCATGTCGTCCTGCTTGTCACGTGACAGCATGACCAGATGCATCTGATCCGGCCGATCGGTCGGCCATCGCTCGGAGGGGGCTTTGCTGATCGTGTCGTTGATGGTGCGGGTGTCGGACAAAAAGCCCAACTTCCCCTGCCACGCCGGCCCGAGTTCCGCCAAGGCAAACGTGCGCGTCGCTTCATCCCGCAAATAGTCGTTCTGCACACTCTTCAGATTGCGCGCCCGCGCGTCCGAGGCGGTGCGAAGCCCGTCAAAGCTGATGGTCGCCACCAACTGCGAATAGACGGGCATGTATTTGTAGATCGCGAACACGACGCCGCCCACCAGCGGGACCAGCAGCAACATCAGCCACAGGATGCGACGAAGTCGCGATTTGCGGACGCGGGCGTGTTGTGAAGCTTCTTCGGGCGTTGGGACGTTGGGCACGACCGCTTGCGGGACGCCGGAGATCGCGGCGATTTTTCCGCGCGGACGCAGGCGCTTGGGCGAAGACTCGGCGGCTGGCGGCGCTAGATCATCCGCAACCGGCGCAGGCTTCGCGCCATCGGCGGCGGGTTTTTCCGGATCGTCGAGCAATCGCTCATCGAGCGGGGTCGGGCTGGCAAAAACATCGACTGACTCGCCACTGCCCATCAATGCGTCGGCGATCGGTTTGCTCTCATTGGCAAACGGCGAGCGACCCGATCGCGTGCCGGAGGCGGTGTTGAAGCCGACGCGGAGCGGCTTGCGCCGCGCGGGGGCACCTTCGCCGGGCTTCTCTGGAGGCTTTGCTTCCGCCGATGCAGGCTTGTCTTGCGGCGGATCGACCAGTGGGGACCCGCCGACCATGAAGCCTTGCGGCGGTGAAAACGCCCCGCCCATCAAAGGCCCGCCGGAGGGGATCAGATCCCGCAAATCGCCGGACGCGGGTGGGGCAATCGTATTTTCGTCATCCTGATCATCATCGAGCGACAGGGCTTCTTCGACGATATCCGGCTCTGCAACGGGCCGCGTGTCCGAGATGTCATCTTCTTCGTTACCGTCGATGGTGTCGCCGAGGTTGATCAGCGGTTCGGCGCTTTCGCCTTCATCGATGTCGAACGGATCGATCTCACTGACCGCAAACGCCGTGTCATCCGACGATGCGTCCTCATCAGACGTGTCGGCCGATTCGTCGTCGAGCGACAGGTCTGAGAAATCGATCGCCGACAGTTCGGCGACCGGCTCGGGGGCAATCGCTGAACTGAGCGATGCGGGTGCTTCGACAACGGGTGTTTCAGGTGCCGGTTTCGCTTCGATTGCAGGCGGGGTGCTCGGCTCATCGAGCAGATCCAGTTCGGCCAGCAACGTATCCCGGTCGGCGGGGGTGGACAGGTCCGATGAAGCCAGTTCGACTGCATCGATTTGCGGCTCTTCGATCACCGCCTCGGCGATCTCTTCGAGCTTTTCCTCGACGACGGGTTGTTCGATGGGGGTTTCTTCAATGGCGGGTTGTTCGATCGCGGGCGTGTCGGTCAGCCCGGCGGCATCGGGCTCCAGCGCCAGATCGGGCTCAGCGATAGCGCCGGCGACGGGCAACGCGGGTGCATCAGACAAGTCGATCGCACCGTCGTCGTCAGTGACATCGTCGATCGGCATCACCACCGGCGCATCAGACTCATCCAACGCCTCGGCGGCGTTGATCGCGACAACCGGTTCGGCGTCGGGGACTTCGTCGATGACGATTTCGGGCAGCGGTTCGGGCTGGGATTCGGGCTTAACTTCCGCTTCCACAACGGGTTCGGGTTCGACTTCCGCTTGCGGCTCGGGTTCGCTTTCGATCCGCGCCGCACCGTGCCAGCCGCGACGAAGGGCGGCCAGAGCATCGTCGGATTCATCATCCGTAGATTCAACGGTCGTTTCGACTGTTTCAACGACCTCGGGCGTTTCGGCCTCGTCGACAATCGGCAGCGGCTCCGCGACGGCTTCGACTTCGATTTCCGGCTCGGGCTCCGGTTCCGGCGTCGCCTCCACCTCAATTTTCGGCGTCTCATCGACAAACAACTCAATCCGACCCTCAGACGGCACTTCAACGGGTGCGTCCGGCGCGATTGCGGCGGCGGATGGTTCGGCGAGCAAATCGGCGATCGCGGCATCGTCCAACGGTGTCGAATCGCGATCGGCCTTGATCTCGGTTTTGGCTTCGATTTCGGTAGTTAAATCCAGGCCGGATACCGACTCGGCTTTTTCTTCCGCCTCTGCTTCTTCTGACTCAATAAACGGTGCGATTTCGGCGTCCAACGCCAGCGGGATCGCATCCGATTCGTCGCCCGTCTCGATCGCCTTGTCGATCTGCGGCACGGGCAGCGGGATCGGCACGGGCGCGACATACGGCAGATCATCCGTCGGGGCGGTGATCTCGTTGAGCGTGATCGTCGCCGAGCCGATTTTCAGCACCGAACCGTCGCGCAGCGGCTCCTGATGGACCGGTTTGCCGTCCAGCCATGTGCCGGACCGGGAACCGACATCGCGAATGTAGCGCCGACCGTTTCGCTCGAAGATGATGGCGTGGATGTTGGAGACGCGGTCGTCGTCGAACTCCAGATCGCTGCCGCGCCGACGCCCGATCTGGATCACGCGTTTGGTCAGCGGCAAGGCATCGGTCAGTGTGGAGACGTCGATTTCGCCTTTTGGGGCGCGCCGGGCACGGGCGGGCCGATCCGGGCCTTCATAGCGGAACTCAAACCGCCCGATCTGGATCGTATCGCCATCATGCAGATCGACATCCGTCACCGGCTTATCGTTCACCCTGGTGTGCGTGCGGCTGCCCAGATCGTGGATGTAGCAGCCCCAGTCGTTGAGGACGATCACACAGTGGGCTTTGGAGACGGTGCTGCTCTCCAAGTGCAGGCGCACAATGTCTTTACGCGATCCGATGAGGGTCGCGGGGCGTTTGATGACGATCGCCGCCGCGTTGGCGTGAGAGCCCAGCGGAATCAGCCGGGCTTCGCCTGACGGGGTGGATTTGGATGTACCGCTGGCCATGGGGACAACACAGGGTGCGAGTTTCGCCTCTCCACAATACCCGGCAAACGGATCACACTTGCGATCCTTCCGGGCCTCGTAGTTTAACAGATCAATCGACAATGCAAGACAGAATTATCGACCCATTACCCGATCAATCGGCTTATCGGACCTATTTTGCCACCCCGCCTGCACTTATGCACGCCGCGGTTGGCCGAATCGCCTGACTTTGCCTCGCATGGGTTGGTATAATCCCGACGCGGGGTTTGGTTGTTTTTGTCGCACCCTTTTGCCACGGAGAAAAATATGCGCACCTGGATTTATATCGTACCGGCGTTGTTGGTGGGGATGGTGATTTCGATGCTGGCGACCCGTCCGGTCGCTGCCCAGGACGCCGACCCGCTGGCGGAGATCAACAAACGATTGACCGCAATCGAAAAAGCGGTGATTCAGGACAACGTTCAGCCGAGCCACACCCACGCGGCCAGGATCGAGCGGATCGAGAAATTGCTTCAGATCAACGCCAAGGTTGAGGAAAAAGAGCAAAAAACCGACGCCAAGACCTTCGATGAGCTAAAAGCCAGTCTGGTCAAGACCCAACGCGAAGTCGACACCCTCGATCGGCGAGTGATCCTGATGGAGAAAAACAAGACCGACCGCAAAACCGATGATCTGGCCGGGGATCTCAAAGACCTGCAACGCACCATCTCCGCCCACACCAGCACGCTTCGCGAGCTGGAAACCCGCGTGAAGAAACTGGAATCGGCGGTTAGGCCCTAAATCTGGCTGACAGAACCACTCAAGGCTTTTCGATCGAGCCTTTCAAGGCTTTTAGCAGCACCGGTTTGAGTGCCGCTTCGATCAGCTCCTGCCCCGACTCATTGGGGTGAATGTTATCCCCTGCGCGAAACGGGTCTTTGCCGCTCTTGAGGGAATCGGCAAATGCGTCGCTCATGTCGATGACCGTCACGCCGGCTTCTTTGGCGGCATCAAGGATGACCTGTCGGCTGCCATCGGCTGTGCCCGCGATCTCATCGCGCGTCGTGTGCAACGCGACAAAGGCAGGGATGCCACGCGCTTCTGCCTCCTTCAGGATTTCCACAATCGCTGTCCAGCACTGCGATTGACGGGCGGGGATCAGTGCTTCAGGCGTTGCTTGACCGGGCACATCCAGCGCATCGCTTGGCGGGGCAGCAAACCATTTGCCGATCCCGCTATACCGCGAAATCAATTCGTAGAGCGCAGACGGCGGCGCAGTATCTGGAAACGACGCCGTACCGACGGTGCTCGCGAACTCCCGAGCATCGGCACCATCGTGACTCGACAGCACCAGCACGATCGCGTCGGCATCAAACCAACCGAAATTCCGCAAATATGCCGCCAGATTCGGAGGCCCCCATGACCCGGCGGAGATATTGCCGACGAAAACTGGGCGCTGGAGCGTTTCCGACAAGCCTTTTTGCATTCGCGTGGTTGCCAGATCACGATCATCGGTCAGCGCCCCGCCGTTGATTACGCTGTCTCCGAGTATCAAAACCCTCCGCGAGTT
>JBGSMH010000501.1:0-2113 GCA_041740275.1 Phycisphaerae bacterium | reverse complement strand
AGGTCGAAGGCCGACTGCCCGATTATGTTGTTGCCTGCGTGGGTGGCGGATCAAACGCGGCGGGTATCTTTGCGCCGTTCGCGGATGATAAAGACGTCAAACTCATCGGGGTCGAAGCCGGTGGCCGTGGGACCGTTTTGGGTCAACACGCCGCCGCCCTTTGCGCAGGAAAGCCGGGCGTGTTGCACGGGTCGCTGAGCTACGTTCTGCAAGACGATGACGGACAGACCGCCGACGTTCACTCGTGTAGCGCGGGCCTGGATTACCCGGGCGTCGGTCCCGAACACGCATACTGGAAGGATACCGGCCGGGTCGAATACGTGTCGGTCGATGATGCGCAGGCGCTGGAAGGATTCAGCCTGCTTGCCCAGAGCGAAGGCATCATCCCGGCTTTGGAGACCAGCCACGCGATCTACCACGCCGCCAAACTCGCCGCGACGCTGGCGAAGGACAAGATCGTCGTCGTCAACCTCTCCGGTCGCGGCGACAAGGATTGCCAGGAAGTGGCGCGATTGATGGATCAAGCTTAGCGCGTGTTAATCGCTCGACCCCGGCGGGACAAAGGTGTACCGTACCGGCATGGCAACCAACACAAACGTTCAAGTTTCGCCGGGAGTGATTCGGCTCGTTGTGATTATCGTCGTCCTGGCGATCGTCTCGGGTCTTGGCGGCTGTTTCTTCAAGAGCGTTCCGGCGGGTAACGTGGCGGTCGCGACGTTGTTCGGCAAGGTGCAGGACCAACCGCTGGCGTCAGGACTTCATTTTCCGATCAATCCGCTTCTGAAATTCACCACCTACGACATCCGCGAGCGGACCATCCGTGAAGAAGGCGTGGGCATTCCCACACAGGATCAGCTCACGACTGCGGTCGATGTGAGCATTCAGTACCGCATTGATGGGAAGATGACGCCGCAAATTTTAAAGGAAACGGGTACGGACGATCAGGCGATCGCGGTGCACTTGATTCCCAAGTTGCGGTCGGTGCTGCGTGAACAAGGCAAGACCGTCAAGCGGGCCGAAGATTTCTTTCAGGATCAGACCCAGCAGAATTTGCAGGTTAAGATTTTCGGCGAGTTGCGCGACTACTTGCAGCCGAAGGGAATCATTATCGAGGCGGTGCTGCTGCGCGACGTCCGGCTGCCACAGGCGATTTTGGTCAATGTCGAGCGGAAGAAACAGACCGAGCAGGAAGTCGAGCGTCAAAAGGCCGAGCTTCAGCGTCAGGAGATCGAGGCACAGAAGCAGGTCGTAACCGCCAAAGCCGAGCGTGAGGCCGCCACCGAAGAGGCGGCGAAAAAGCAGGTGCTGGCCGACGCGCAGGCGTATGAGATCACCAAAATCAACGAGGCGATCGCCAACAACCCGGCGTATATCCAATTGGAAGCACTCAAGACGCTGCAGGCGATTAGCAAAGACCCCGCCGCCAAGCTGTATTTCCTGGACGGGAACAGCCCGCAGCCGCTGCCGTTGATGCACTTGGGTGAGGGTGGGATGCCGACGCCGAAGAAATAGGCGTAACTAAGAATACTGTTACCTACGCCACACCGGCGGCGGCGCGGAGCTTATCCAGCGCGCCACGCTCGATCTGCCGCAAGCGCTGGCGGGTGATGCCCAGTTCGCTGGCGAGAGTTTCGCCGTGATCATCGCCGATACCGAAGCTGGCGCGAATGACGCGTTGTTCGCGGTCATCCAGGTTGGCAATCAGCGTCCGGACCTCATCGCGGGCTTCCATCTGCACAACATCCGATGACTCGGACACGCGCGACGGCATTTGATCGATCGATTCGATCAGCGACAGTTTCCTCGACTGCCCCACCATTTGTGGCACGGCACGGGCATAGCCCTTCATCAACGCCAACGTCGCGTAAGTGCTGAACTTATTGCCGCGATGGGTGTCGAAACTCTCGACCGCCCGCATCAGCGTGATATTGCCTTCGCTGATCAATTCAGTCAGTGGCGCACCCGGGCGGGCGTGTTTCTTGGCGACACTGACGACAAGCCGCAGATTGGCTTGCACGATCTGATTCTTGGTGTCAATCGCCTTTTGCAGGATCGCCTCAAGCGCCTCGATATCGCGTGAACGGGCATGGGCCGGGTCCAGCCGCTTGCGGGC
>JBGSMH010000500.1:0-10999 GCA_041740275.1 Phycisphaerae bacterium | reverse complement strand
GCTGGTGACGCGGGCCTCGTGATTCGGGATCATTCCCAGCGAAATCACGCCCAGCGGGCCAATCTCGTGTTCGTTGACGCGGAAAGTGGTGTCAAATGAATAGATCAGCAGCATCCCGGCCTGCAATTTACCGGCGGCTTGGCGAAGCTCGCGATCGCTGCTGAGTTCACTCGGAAGAATCAACCGATTCATCATCGCCAGTCCTGCCAACTGGGGCAGGCTGCTGAGCTTGGTGAGATCTTCATCCGATTCGACCTCTCGCGTGGTCACGACGCTGTATCGGCCAGACCCGTAGGCGACCAGATTGTAGTTGCGATATCCAGTTCCCTGCACCCGCGCCACCGCCACCCGTGCCGGGAATGTCGCGGTCGGCTGCGGGCGCTCGACGCGCCAGCCATCGCCCGAAACGCCGTCCTGGGTGATCTGATCCATCGCCACGCCCGGCCCGGGCGCGACATACTTGGAACTGCATCCGGTTAACGCAATAAACCCAATAAACATCGTTAGTGTCAGTAAATGTCTCATCTCTTCTACCTTTCAATCATGGCAAGTCTTCAGGGTCGTTCAGGAACGGTCGTTTCGTATTTGACGCCATCGGGTATCGGCACCGGCTGCACGATCGTCGTGCCGCTTTCGCCGGAGGTGCGATGGGTCGAATCGACCGCAACAAAGCTGGTGTAATCGCTCATCAATCCGTAGTTGAGCGCGATGGTCTTGACCTCGTGCGCCAGGTCGATGCGGATGTCATCCAGCGATGCCTGATCGCACAACGCGGCGATCTGCTGACGGGCCCAGACGCTGGCGAGGCTCGTACCCTGCGCATCCGCCCGGATCGGGAAGGTCTGCACGATCGTCTGATCAGCGGACCGTCCGCGAACGGTGATCGACCCGCCGTCACCTTCAAACCGCCCGGTGATCACCACTGCCCGGCCAACATACACATCGGGGATCTTGAACGGGTTGATCTTCGCGCCCTTCAAATTCGATGCGTCGATCTGAATGTTGGTCAGCGCCGGTTTGCTGATTCGATCGAAGAAATGCCGCATCACTTTGGCACCATCGTCGTTCAAACCCAGATACGCGACCGCTCCCGCACCGGCGCGGCTCATGCCGTCGATCAAATAGCGATTGGGCGATGACCCCACCCCAAACCCAAAGACGCGTGTCTGCCCGCGCAACTGGCGGGTGGCTTGGATGATCTGGCGCTCGTTGCCGATGAAACCGTCGGTCATCATGCAGACGTATTGCACGCGCGATTCATCGGACGGCTGGCTCAGTGCCTGCTGGATACCGGCGAGCATCATCGTCCCGCCGCCGGCGTTGGTGCCGCGCAGAAAATCGACCGCCTGGCGTTTTGCGCGCTCGGAGGCAAGAACACGGGCGGTAGACATCTGATCGGTCGAACCGGCAAATCGGACGATATTGAACGAGTCGGTCTCCTGCATCATCCCCAGCGCCGCCTGGACCGCGCCACGCGACTGGTCGATAGGCGCACCGCTCATCGATCCGGAGACATCCAGCAGGAAGCACAGATCGACCGGCCGCCGAGCCAGACCGTCGGTCGTCTGGGGCGGATAAAGCATCAAAGCGAAATACCCGCCCCCCCGCGGGTCTCGCTGGGTGATCAGCCCGGTCTTGAGCGTCTTGCCCGCCACCTTGAATCGCAACACAAAATCCTTGTTGGGCAGCCGCTCGGTCGGCTTGATGCTGATCTTGCTGGAGGATGGGTCGATTTGAGCGATGTCAATCTGGTGATTGGATGAGGCGATTTCTTCAATCGCCACGCCCGCGTGCAGATCGACCGCCAGCGACACTTCATGGCCGGTCCGCTCGCCTGGGGCGAGATATTGCACTTCGGTTTTTTGACCGGATGTGCCGACTTCCCCACGCGACACCGCGCCAATGCCGTCTGTTGTCATGGGCGGGTTAAATCGCGGGCCGACGACCATCGGGAAAACAAACTCGTACCACCCGTCGTCATAGCTCAACGTGTGGAAATAGCGGATTCCGATATCCACCTGTTTGCCCGGCTCGATGTTGGCCACGCGCTGGGTGAAAACGTTAGGCCGGTCCTGCTCCAGCAGCGATGCGACATAACCCTGGCGTTTGGCGTCGTCGTAGATCTGTTTGGCTTCTTCTTTTTCGCGGATGATCCCGCGGATCACCCGATCGCCGATCGTCATCACAAACTCACTGACCGCCGCATTCTCCGGCAACGGAAAGACGTAGATCGCCTCGATCTTGCTGGAAAATGGATTGTGATACTGCTGAGTGACATCGACCGTGGCGATATACCCGTCGATGCGGGCCTTGACGTCGGTATGTTTGAGCGGGAAAGGAAGCGTTTTGTCCCCGTCCCGAACGATCAACGCGCCAGATTTGGGCGCGGCATCCGGATCGGCCGCTGGCGATGTCGCGGGCTTGGCGATGATCCACAATTCCTCCGATGGGTTCGGCAGCGACGAAACGGGCACGGGGGCTCGACTGCCATCGTCGCCCATTGCGGGCGAATGGATGCTCATCGATAATTTTGCTGGCATTGCGCCCGTGACCTGACACCCTACCTGTGCCGCTGTCACGACGATCGCGCATAGAAACAGTGCCAGCGGGATGTGTTTAATCCATCGATTCATACCAACTCCTTCAAGCGGCGTTCTCTCACGTCGATCAATCGCTTGTGTACGTCTGCCAGGTCGCCTTGGCGTCGATCGGTTTGGCGTCCTTATCCCCGGCGACAATCAACTTCAGTTCATACTTGGGCACGACATCGCCTCTGACCTGCAAATGCAGCCGCGCGATGCGGGTGAGCGAGGTCGGCAGCGAAGATTCGGTGCTGAATGCCGCGATGATCACCCGCGACTGTTGCAGCGCTTTGGGGTCGTAAAACGGGGCTTTTTTGTACGCCTCGGGCTCGCCGCCTTCGACGCCGACAAGCCGGACATCGCCTTGCGTGGCTTTGAACTCGATCTGATACGCCCCCAAGGGCTGTCCCAGCGGGTCGATGCGAATGTCGATCGCGACAAAGCGCGTGACGGGCTGTGTAACCGGCTGCGTGGTCGCTTGCGCCTTCGCCGAAGCGACGAATACGGATTGGCCACAGAGACACAGAAACACAGAGAAAAGGCAAAGGAAGCGACTTTTCATTTCACACCCCCCAGTTGGACGGATGCCATCGCGATCCGGTCGATTTCTTGTGTGGAGGCATCCGCGCGTCGGGCGAGGGTCAGGGCGTCGAGAATGTTGATCTGCTGGTCATGATTGATATCCATCGCCAGAGCATGGTGCGGTTCGGGTTGTCGGATCAGGTAGAGACTCGCACCGATCAGCAGACTCGCCGCCGCTGCGAACGAGGCGAAGCGACGCCAGGGTCGCCGGCGCTGCAGGTGCGATCGTGCCCCGCGCAGGATCGCGTCGTCGAGTGCCTCGGGAACGTCGATCCGCCTTGAGATATGGGCACGAAGCTGTCGTGCCAGATCGTCGGGGATGTTCTCGTCGTCGTCGCGCATCGTTCTACAGATGAAGTGCGCGCAGACAGACTTTGGTTCAATCAAAGTTCAGAAAAATCCAGAACACCCATTATTTAACGTACCGCGGCTTCACCGGTTCGGACGGATCCGCGTTAGCGGTCTTGGGAAGCTCGATATACTTCTCGCGCAACCAGTCCGAGGTCAGCACCCCGCCCGTCCACGGGCTATTGCTCTTGTCGATCCGCTCCTGCTGGATCAGTCCGCTGTAGATCAGCTCCTTTAATTTCGGTGCCCATGGCGCCAGTGCGGGTGCGATAAATCGCTCTTTTTCGACCTTCGCGCCGCTGGCGGAAGAGAACACGGGTTTTTCAAGATCGCCGTTCCAGCAGACTTCCATCTGAGTTCGCGCGATCTTTCTCATATCCGCATCGTCAAAGACCAGCCCGTGGTGATACAGCAACGACGCACTGCGAGCGGTGGCGGCGAACCACATTCCCTTCGGCTCGACATTCACCCAGCTACGCGGCTTGCCGTCCTCCACATCCCAAGCGCCGGCCACGTCCCAGAAGTTCCAGACGTAATGCCCATCCACATCGCGCATCTTTGACTTGAGAAACGTGCCCAATTTCTCCGCCCGCTCGCGATACTGCTTGTCGCCGGTGACGCGATAGAGATTCAGGATCGCTTCAACCAGGATCGAGTGTTTTTCGTGCGAAAGCGTGAGGTTGGCTTTCTTGGGCGTGTATTCCTTCAACCACCGATAGACGCCGCCTTTGTCGCCCAGATCGGAGTAGTTGGCTTCCCACTGCTTGTACAGATCGTTCTCTGCCAGCGACAGGTATTCGGTTCGCTCGGCGGCAAATTGCTTGGCTAACGCCGGGTCGCGATCGATGATCTCGACGAACCGCGCCAGCACGCCGATCATCCGGAAAGCGGCCTGGATTTCGGTGATTTTCACATCGGGGGTCGCCGGGTTCATCAGCGACTCGATCGGCTTGCCCCACCAGCCGAGCCGACCTTCCGGGCCTTTGGTCTGCACATCGCGAAACACCTTGATGGCGGCAGTGAAATCGGTGAGGTGCTCGATATTGCCGGTCAGCTCATACGCCGTCAGCGACATCGACAGTTCGGGCAGTTCCACCCAGCAGAAGGTTTCGGGGATTTCGCACGTTTTTTTCGCTCGCTCCGGCGTCATCGACTTGGCGGTGGCGCGAGCGTGGCCGAGGAAACGCTCCAAAATGATCTGATCCTTCTCTTCCACCTTCACCACCTCGGCCAACAGCGGACTGGCCAGCACGGACAGGACGACGATCAGGGGCGTGAGTAGTTTCAAGGAATTCCTCCGATTAGTGTGAGACAAAGATCATAGTCAAGGGATTGATGATTGGCGAGTTCTCACGAGCGCGGGGTTCGTGGGGGAAGGCCACAGCTTTTCACATTGCATTCCACATTTCACATTGCCTTCCGACTGCCCGCGACCTTTCACTTGTTGCATTTGTTGCATCGGCTTTAGTCCATACGAAAATCATAACTACTGGCCGCCACACGACTTGTCATTTTCGACACCCCCAAAGTGTTGCGCGCCGCGTGCAACTGTTGCAACTCCTACCTTTCCGGCCGGAGTTCAGCCTTTCCTATCAAACTGTGAGAGAGCAACGCCGCGCGAGGAAACGCAATCACGCATCCCCAAACGCAGCGTTATACGACAGCCAACTATATCCTCCCCAGCCCCAAATGTCGGCGGTAAACTCAGGCAAATCCGCCGATTTTCTCAAACCCCTGACACAATGCTGTCAGCCGGTATCGGTTCGCGACTCTTCGCCTCTTCGCGCCTTTGCGCACCGGAGTGCGCGAAGAGTCGCGAGTTGATTTCAGGACGAAAGGAGACGGGACAGTCCCGCCAAGGACTTCTGACCGTTTGAAGACGCTCGCCCCGATGCAACTTTGGGCATAGCATTGCGTCTAACCTCTTTTTGGGAGAACCCACCATGCGACGACTGATCAAATCCGCAGCACTTTTGACCACCCTGGCGCTGGGAACCAGCGCTTTTGGCCTGACCAAGATCATGGAGCCCGCCAACTTGCCGATCAAACCTGACTTTGCCGTCCAACTGTATAAGGAATTGTCCAAATCCGAGGGCAATCTGTTCTTCTCTCCCATCAGCATCCAAAGTGCTCTGGCGATGGCGAGCGAGGGGGCGAAGGCCGACACACTCAAGCAGATGCAGGAGGTCGCGAAACTGGACGGAGCGAGCATCGAGTCGATCGCACAACTGATGATCGATCTAAAGCCCGTCGCGCCCAAAGCCGTCAACGAGGAAGTGGCGATGCCGCAGTTTGAACTGAGCATCGCCAACGCGGTCTGGTCGCAGCCGGCATTCCCGTTCAATCCCGCGTATGTCCGGCGGATCAAACAGACCTATGCCGCCCAAGCCGAATCACTCGATTTTGTGGCAGACCCCAACGCGGCCCGCAAGACCATCAACGACTGGGTCGAAAAACAAACCCGCGAGAAAATCAAGAATCTGCTGCCCGAAGGATCGATCACGGAACAGACGCGTCTGGTGCTGACCAATGCCGTTTATTTCAACGCGGCATGGACGGAGCGGTTCAATGAAGACCAGACCGCCGACGCGCCGTTTCATCTGTCGGTCGCGGACAACATCGACGGGCCGAAATCCAAGACCGTCAAGATGATGCAGCAGCAGGAGCGGTTGGGGTATTTCGATGCCGGGGATTTTGAAGCCGTGTCATTGCCTTATGCTTTGGGACAGGCATCGATGCTGATTCTGGTTCCGAAGAAGATCGGCGGGATTGCCGATGTCGAGCGTTGGCTATCGGAACAATCGGTCGCGGATCTGCCCGACAAGCTGAAAGTCCGGCAGGTCGCGTTGTCCCTGCCGCGGATCAAGATGGAACAGTCGGCGTCGCTGGTCCCAGTGCTCAAGCGGATGGGCATGACGCTGGCGTTTGATCCCGGCAAGGCGGATTTTTCGGGGATGAGTGAGTCGGAGAAACTGATGATCACCGACGTGCTGCACAAGGCCTATGTGAAGGTGGACGAAAAGGGTACCGAAGCCGCCGCCGCGACGGGGGTGGTCGTGGGCGTGACCGCGATGCCGATGCCCGAAGAGCCGGTTGTCGTCCGCGCCGATCGTCCGTTTGTGATGATCATCCGCGAGAACAAGACCAACGGCATCCTCTTCATGGGCCGGGTGATGGACCCGGGATAGCCGCGCCCGAACCGGCGCAACTTGTTACGCGTAATTCGTGCCGATCGCGACATCGCTGAACAACTGCCCGCTGGCGAGCGTGACAATCTGCAACGGCGTGGTCACCGCAAACCCGCGCGGCGGAACCCGCTTGACGTTGTACGTCCCGGCCGCCAGGCCGGTGAAGGTGAATCGGCCTTGATCATCGGTCGTTTGCCGCAGTTCATTGGCGTCGAGGATGTCGTTGTTGTTTGAATCCAGATAGACGACCCGTTGCGGCTGATAGATCTCGCCGTCGTCGCGGCGGGCGTTGCGATTTTCGTCCCAGAACAGGTAGCCGCTGATCGCGCCGGTGGGCGTAGGCCCAGGCGGGATTGCGCCGACGCGCACCGTGCCAATGTTTGCGTCTTTGATCTCCATGCCGGGCGTCAACACCACATTAAGCGGCGCGTGGCTGTAGGTATAACCACTGGGGAAAACTCGCCGGACAAAATAGGTGCCGGGCGTCAGGTCGGCGAAGCTAAACACCCCATTGTCGCCGGGCACCTGCTGTGGTTCATTGGCGTCGGGTTTGCCGTTCTGGTTTTGATCCAGATAGATCGTGCGACCGCCCAGCAGCGTATCACCGGCGTCGAAACGCCCGTTGACGTTGATGTCTTTGTAACTGATCCCACTGATCGACCCATTCAGCGGTGCGGCGATATAGCTGGCGACGATCGAGAGGCCGTCTTCCGGGACGTTGATCGTCCGCGCGCGCGGGCCATTGTCGGACCAGCCGGAGAAAACATAGTTCTGACCGTCGATGATGTAGCTGGCCGGTGCTTCGATGGTTCGTTGCAGGCCGACAAGGCTGGTGATGTTGGATGGTTCAGGTTGTGGCTGACCATCGAGCAGGATCGGGACCGATGCGCCCTGGCTTGAGAGGTTAATCTGACTAAGACGCGGCGTGATCTCGATTGATGCGGTGGCGGCGGCGTCGAGTGCATCGGTTGCGGTGAGGGTGATGCGAAACTTCACGTCCGGCTCCGTATAGGGCGTGATCGTCGGCACGACAAAACTGCCCGATGCCACGCCCGCAAACTCGGCAAACGGCCGCACCACCGTGCCGGTGATGTACTGGATCGTCCAGTTCAATCGCGTCGCCGCAAGCGTTCCGTCTTCAGTGTCCGTTGCCAAGCCGCTGAAATCGATTGTCTGCCCGCCGCCAAAGGTGGTGTCGATGCCGGGGAGGTTGATGACCGGCTTGGGCGCGGTGTTGTTTTCGATCACCCGCACCGTCGCGACCCGGCTATCGATCGAGCCGTTGTCGTCACTGACGCGCACAAAGACGCGCGATGCATGGTCGGCGATCGTCAGGCCAGATAGCGAAAGCGATGCGTCGGTCGCGCCGTCGATCGGAAGATCATTTCGGTACCATTGGTAGCGGATCGTGCCGCTGCCCAGCGCCTGGGCATTGAATGTGGCGATGCCGCCCAGCGGGATCGCGACATCGTCCGGTTCGTCCGACAGCGCCAGTGGCTGCGCGGGGGAGTAGGTGATTTTGCCAATTTTCCCGGAATAACTCAGATAGAGGAGCGACCCGTCGGGCAAAACATCCAAATCTACTGGCTTATCCACACCCGTGGCAAAGTCATAGCGCTGGTTGGTGTTGCGGTCCAGCACCTTGATCCAACCGGCGACAACATCGCCGAAGAAATAATCGTCGCGATAGGAATCGGGAAACTGCTGCGTAGTCGGTACATAAAAGGTGGAGCCGGTGATCGCTTGGCCGACATCGCGATCGTAGCTGTGGATTGGGGCGTCGTACGCAGGATCGGTCGTCGGGCCTTCCGTGCCCGGCCAGCCATAGTTGGCACCGGAGCGGCCTCGGTTGATCTCTTCAAAGCCCTTTTGTCCGACATCGTTAATGAAGATTTCGCCGGTCGTGGGATGGATCGCAAAGGTATACGGATTGCGCAACCCGCTGGCGTAGATCGACTGATACTTGCCCGGCAGTTTTTGATAGTAAGGCCCGCTGATCGAAATGCTGCCGCTGGGGTTGAGGCGCAACATCTTGCCGTGAAGCGATGCCAGCGATTGGGCATTGGCCGGCTCGGCGTTGTCACCGACCGCGACATACAATTTATTGTCGGCACCGAAATGGAGCGCCCCGCCGTTGTGATTACCGGCGGTCAGCGGGTCGAGCGTAAAGAGCAGCTTTTTCGATTGCGCGGTGTTGCCGTTCAGCACATAGCGGCTGATCTGGTTGACCCGCGTGCCGGTGTTGGTGGTGTGGTAGACGTAGACGTATCGGTTGGTGGCAAAATCGCGATCGATCGTCACGCCCAGCAACCCGCGCTCGGAGGTGGAATCGACAGACAAGGTGGCGGCGGGCGTGGCGAGCAGTTGTCCGTTCTGCACGACCCGAATCCGCCCGGCTTGTTCGGTGATCAGCCAGCGCCCATCGGGCAGCACCACCATCGCGGTCGGGCGCGACAGCCCGGAGACGATGGTTTCATGCACAAATCCCGCCGGTACGTCGGCGAGCAGTTGTCGGGATTCCAAAGACTCGAAAAACGCCATGTCGATGATCTTCCGTTCAAAAACGGCATGATAATGGCGCGGGCGAGGAGAAGACCAGATTAATTTCGTGAGTTTGTTACTTCTTTTTGCAGTGGCTGTTTGACGCGAGTTCGCAGGGTTTGTTTGCTGATCTGATCAGGTAGCGGGCGCAGAAGGGTGATCTTTCGCCCGCCGTACTCTGCGACATAGAGATTGCCGCGCTTTGCGTCCTGCAAAATATCCAGCGGATCAATAAAGCCGGTGAACCCGTCAATCCCGGCGATCGTCTCGATGACCTGGCCATGCTCATCGAGTCGCAACACCAGGACGTCTTTCCCATCGCTGTAGCGGGTGACCAGAATCGCCCCGTCCAGCGCCCCGCCAAACTGGGTGCCTTTGAACTCGATCAACCCGTTGGGACTGAAGTTTTTCCCAAAGATATACGCTGGCTGGGCGAAGTGCGGATCGGGTTGCACGCCGACGGGATATTCGCTGACTTCGGCCGGATCGACGCTGGCGCTCGGGTTGCCTCCATTGAGAACGTATTGCGCGCGGGTGGGATTGGGGTGTCCGTAATATTTTCCGGCCTCGATGCGCAGAAGGACGTCATCGGTGGTTTGTTTCAGGTCGCGGATCGCGGGGACTTTGCCATCCGGTGACGACGGCGTGTTGCCTTCGTTCCCCGCCGCCCCGTTGACGCCGCTATACATCGAACCATTGCGGTGAAGGAGCAGGTCAAAGCCCGATCGCACGCCGGTGGCGTAGATGGTCAGCGGCGCATCAGGTGACGCCGGATCGTAAGTGCCGCCTTCGTCGGTCTTGACATCCAACGGCAGCGACTTGAGTTTGGTCAGATCCATTCGCAGCACCGCCGCCGACAATTTACGCTCGGGGCGGTAGTTCCATTTCCGGTCGATGTCGCCAACGGATGTGTGCGACCCCTGCGTGAAATAGATCGCACCATCTGCGCCAAACACCGGCTGAAAATTCAGGTGATCCTTGTACGCACGGGGCAGGCCGACGATCACGTCTTCATAGTCGGATAGATCCGCACCGCTTAGCCGCGACAGTTTGCCCGTCCAATCGTCTGCGCCTTCCAGTTTCATCTGCCCGTGGCTGACCCACAGCACCGGATGATCGGGCGTGGACTTCGGATCAAACGCGATCCCGGTGATCAGTCGCGGCCCGCCGTTCTTTTCCAGCACCGTCATCAGCGGCGGAAGCGAATCGAGCGTGCCATCGGCCTTGATCGCGAATCGATGAATCATCCCCGCAAACGTCCCGGCATACATTTTCCCATCCGGCCCGATCGCCAGCGATGTAAAGGCGTTCTGCTCCAGACTCGCCGAGGTCATTTCCACCTTTTCAAACGCTGCCGGGAAATCGGTCAGTGCAAAGACCTTGGCAGTGGTGAACGCCATCGCGTGCGGGACGAACGATGCGCCGGATGTGTCTTTGAGAACATCGGTGACGACAAACTGATATTGCGTGTCGGTGTCGAGCGTATCGATCGGCTTGACGATGATCGCATCGCCCGAGCCGGTGGTGTTGGTGTGGATGGGGATGGGTTGTTGATCGCGGACGCGGAGAAGTCGCACGCCTTTGGCGAGGGTTTGCGGATCGACCCCTTGGCCGGGGTTGGGGAGCGTGATCTCGGCGATGATGCCGGTGACCGGCGCGACGCTGGATGCATCGGCGGCCGGTCGGGTGTTGGTCACGCGCGGGCGGGCCTTCTGATCGGCCTGGGTCTGCAGGGTGACGAGGTCGGCGATGGCGCCG
>JBGSMH010000499.1:0-13042 GCA_041740275.1 Phycisphaerae bacterium | reverse complement strand
CAGTCATGAGCGGCCTGGGCAAGGGCATCTTTAGCTCATCACTTGCCAAGCTCATTCAGGACAAGGGTTTACGCGTCGCGCCGATCAAGATGGAAGGCTATCTCAACGTCGATTCGGGTACGCTCAACCCGTTCCGGCACGGCGAGGTCTTTGTCCTCGACGACGGGATGGAAACCGACATGGATCTGGGCACCTACGAGCGGATCCTCGAACAAGACCTCGGTGGAGAAAACTTCACCACCAACGGGCAAATCCTCTCGGCGGTTCTGAAAAAGGAACGCGAAGGCGGGTATCTCGGACGCGACGTGCAGGTCATCCCCCATGTCGTCGGCGAGATCAAACTCAAACTGCGTGAGTTGGCGGTCAAGAGCCAGGCCGATGTCATCTTCGTCGAAGTCGGCGGAACCGTCGGCGACTACGAAAACAGCTTCTATCTCGAAGCCTGCCGACAAATCGCCTACGAAGAAGGCGAAGGATCGGTCATGTTCGTCGCCCTCACCTACGTGCTGGAGCCCGGCACGCTTGGCGAACAAAAATCCAAGGCCGCCCAGTTGGGCATCAAACGCCTGATGGAAGTCGGCATCCAACCCAACTGCATCGCCTGTCGTGCCACCAATCCGGTCAACGAAAAGGTGCGACAAAAAATCTCGATGTATGCCAACGTCCCGATGCGTCGCGTCTTTTCGATGCACGATCAGACCAGCATCTATCTGGTTCCCGATTCATTGCGCGTGGCCGGTATTGATCGCGAAGTGCTGACGTTGCTCGATTTGCATGATCGGGTCGATCAAGCCAAGGAAGACCGCGAACGCGCCCGCTGGAACGGGTTTGTCGAGCGGATTCAGCCGCCCAAGAGCAAGAGCGTCAACATCGCGGTTACGGGGAAATACGTCTCAACCCGCGACGCCTACGCCAGCATTCTCAAGGCCTGCGAACATTGCTCGATTCACCTGGGCGTCAACGTCAATCTGCAATGGATCGACACCACCCAGATCGACCGCGGCAACGTCGCCAAGCGTCTATCTGGCATTCACGGGATAATCGTGCCCGGCGGGTTCGGGTCGCGCGGGACTGAGGGTAAAATCGAGTGCATCAAGTACGCCCGTGAGAACAAAATGCCTTATCTGGGCATTTGTCTGGGCTTTCAGATGGCGGTGATCGAATACGCCCGAAACGTCGCCGGGCTTTCCGGGGCTAACTCCAGTGAGTTTGAACCCAAGTGCCCGACTGCGGTCATCGACATCCTCCCCGAGCAAAAAGCCATCGAAGGGCTCGGCGGAAACATGCGTTTGGGCGGTAAGGATGTCGAGCTTAAGCCTGGTTCGATGGTCAGCCGACTCTACAACGACGCGACCACCATCCGCCTGCGGTTCCGGCATCGCTACGAAGTCGATCCCAAGTACATCCCCCAACTCGAAGAGCATGGACTCGTCTTCAGCGGCAAGCACCCGTCGCAGCCGATCATGCAGATGCTGGAATTGCCGGGTCATCCGTTTTTTGTCGGAACGCAGGCGCACCCGGAAATGAACAGCCGTCCGCTGCACCCCAGCCCGTTGTTCATGGGATTGACCGAAGCAGCGATCGCGTTCTCAAAAAAGGCGCATGCGGGTAAAGATAACCCGTCGAAGGATATGGCGTCGGTGTGATGCCCGAGTGAACGCGCGCCTAAACAGTTATGCCCATGCGGGGGTGGTTTGCCCGTCGGTGTCGCGCCAATAGGGAAGCCACGCCAGCGCGATCAGGCGCGGTTTGACATCCATCTTGCGTGGGCGGATCACAAAGGGCTCCAAAGTCACGGTCGATTCCTGAAACTTTGCGGTCGCAGACTCGACTTCTGCTCTGAATGCCTCGTCCAGATCCGCCAGATCCGATTGATACTTTTCTAGCGTCTCTTCGGCGCGGGTGACATCGGATGACTGCTTCATCGTGCGTCCGACCGATCGCGATGCCGTCGCGACCCGCCCGGCGTTGGCGGCGCTGATCGTTTTGCGTCCCAGGACCGCACCCAGAAGTGACGCGCCAACCTGCAGTGCGGATGTCCATTTGCTCGTCGATGCCTCCTCAGCCTCGCGACGACGGGTCTGATCGGCTTTGCGGACTTTCTCCTGCAAGCCGGCCAGTTTCGGGGCGTATTTCACCCGCAATTTTTCGACGGCGGCGTCGCGTTGTTCGCGGAAGACCAAACCGAGCCGGGCGCGAAACGCGCCTTCGGCTTCATCGGGCTTGCTGGCCAGGTCCGCTTCTTCGCTCCAAAACAGTTCCAGCTTGGCGGTACGGTAAACGTGGTCGGCGAACGCCTTTTGCCACTGGTCGTACCGCTTGGATTGCATCGCCACGGATGGCAGTTCGCCAAACGACGCATCGGACGTCGCTGGTGTGTCCTCCAATTCATCTTCAGGCAGCACGCATTCGCCCGATTTGTCCCATTCCACCGGCACTGGTCCGTCACTTACCGCAGCCAGTTTGGCGATGTGACGGTTAGCCTGCGTTTCGGTCGAGCGATCCTGAAAAAAGACGTCGGTTGTGCCCAGAATCAGCGGCTCATAGTGCAGCGAACGATCTTTGCTCGAACTCCGCACTGGCACGAAATACTGCTTGATATCCGGCGGCATGACCGGCCGGCCCAGCGGCTTGTGTTTCGACTCCGGCACCGTCGCGGCGGTCGTTTCTGTTGCCCGCGATTTTGACGACGCTATCTGCTTGATCGGGTCCATCAGTTTCCTGATCTCGTCGCGTCCCAATGGCCCGCGCAGGTACGACAACGCCCATCGGGTCGTAAATGTCACGGGCTTATCATCATGCACATTGTTCAGCAGGAATACGCGATTTCCCAACCCCGCCAGCGTCTGTTCCATCCGCGATCGGTCAAACTTCTGGCTCGCCCCGGCGGCAGCGCCTTCGAGGCCTTCCAGCACGCGCTGTTTGTCGCGCTCGGTCTGCAATCGGCCAATAAACCACGTCCCGCAATTGGCCAGCCCCTTGTAATCCAGATCGACCGGGTTCTGCGTCGCCAGGCAAATCCCCACGCCAAACGCCCGCGCCTGTTTGAGCAGCGTCAGCAGCGGCTGTTTGGAAGGTGGATTCGCCACCGGCGGGAAGTAGCCGAAGATTTCATCCATATACAGGATCGCCCGCAGGCTGGTCGTCCCGCTCTGCATGCGCGTCCAGCCGAGCATCTGATTCAGCAGCAGCGAGACGAAAAACATCCGTTCGCTATCGCCAAGATGCGCGATTGAAATCACCGCCAGCCGTGGCTTGCCTTCGGGTGTGTAAAGAAGTGACTGAATATCCAGCGGCACACCTTCCATCCACGACTGAAACCCCGGCGCCGCCAGCAGATTATTCAACTGCATCGCCAGATTGAAGCGGTCTTTTTGCGGAAAGAATGACTCGATATCCAGCACGCCGATGCGGTCGATGGGTGGCTGCTGGATTTGCTGGATCAGCCGCGCCAGATCCAAATCCTTCCCATCGGCCCATGACTTGGCGATGACATTGGAGAGGAAAATATGCTCGCGCGACTGGATCGGGTCGGCATCGATTCCCAATAGCCCCAAAAGCGACGTAGCGGTGTTGCTGACCCGATCGCGCAGCAGTTCGACATCATCCCGGATCGCTTTGTCCGGCACGGCAAATGACTTCATGATCGAGATCGGAACGCCACTGGATGATCCGGGCGTATAAATCTGTACGTCGGCGGCGTCGCGCAGCTTCTGAATCCGCTCTGGCGGCTGATTCCAGTCGCTTAATCCCTTTCGCCACAGGTCAGCCTGCTGCTGGGCGAAAGTATCGACATCGACTTGCTCTTTGCGGGCATCATCCGGATTGACCCACGGGCGAAAATCCTCGCCGCGAAGTTGCGGGAAGGTGAGCATCAGGTTGGACAGGTCGCCTTTGGGATCAATGATGATCGCCGGGATTCCATCGATCGCGGCCTCTTCCAGCAGCCCGATGCACAACCCTGTTTTGCCGCTGCCGGTCATCCCAACACACACCGCGTGTGTGACCAGATCCTTGCTCTCATAGAGCAGATCACTCGAACGGGTCTTGGCCGCCAGGTCGTACTCGCGTCCCAGATAGAAATGGCCCAGCTTTTCGTAGTCGTACATGCCCGCATCATATTGTCAGATCGGTCGATTGGCTAAAAAAGCGGCATGGTTGCCCGCAGGATGCGGTCGCGGATGGCATGCCACGCGGGCACATCGGGCGGGAGTTCGATGTAGATCGCTTTGAGGCCTTGTGCGTCCAACATCCGCAGTCGGGCGTAGAACTGTCGGGCATAGGCGTCCGGATCGAGCGTGATCGGCAAGATCGCCGCATCGGCCGAGTCGATCTTGTCGCGATCTTGCGGATCGAATCGGTACGCCGGGGTAATCGGTGCGTAGTGGATCAGGTGCTGGCCGGGGGATGAAGCCGATTCGTCGGGCGAGATTACGACGCCGATGGTTTGCGCGACCGGGGTTTGCAGGACCGATTGGATCATGTCGCGCGTGATCGCACCAGGACGCAGGATCGTCGGTGTGTCGGTGCAGAGATCGATCACCGTCGATTCGATCCCGACCCGGCAGGCACCGCCATCAAGGATCAGGCTGACCGCATCACCGAGTTCCTCGCGCACATGGCTGGCGGTGGTGGGGGAGACGCGATTCGAGCGATTCGCACTCGGTGCCGCCAGCGGGCCATCGAATGCGCGGAGCAATCCCAGCGTCAACGGGTGATCGGGTGCCCGCAAGCCGACCGTATTCTTACCTGCAGTGACCAGATCGGGGATTGAGGGTGCTTTGGGCAGCACGATCGTCAACGGGCCCGGCCAGAACGCATTGGCGAGTCGCTCGGCGTGGTCTGTCCAGACCGTGCAGTACCGCTTGGCGACCGACGCATCGGCGACATGCACGATCAGCGGATTGGTGCTGGGACGTCCCTTGGCGCGGAATATCTTCGCCACCGCCTTTTCGTTCGTCGCGTCGGCGGCCAGTCCGTAGACCGTCTCGGTGGGAATCGCGACCAATTCGCCTGCCCGAAGCAGTGCAACGGCGCGGGCAATCAGCGTGGGGTCGATCAATTGCAGGGTCTTGTTTTCCATCGCGATCGCCTCACCCCTCATCGGCCGGTAGCGGGAACGCCGTCCGCAGCCACGCCATCGCCTTCTCCTGATCCGAACAAATCAGAAAAACCTCCTGCACCGTCCCCGTCCCGTTATACAAGCACTTGATCCCCGCATCGGTCAGATATTGCACCCGAAAGCTCGGCGGGGTCTTGCCGCGACGCACCTTGATCCGCCCGGGCACGATCCGCGACACATGCGGGCACTGGTCAATGATGCGATTCAAAATCGCATCCAACCCGCCGACCCGCCCGTGCTGTCGCTTGATCTTGCCGAACTTCATTCCAGAAGAATAGCGGAGACCGACGCGATGAGACAGACGGGCACGGGTAATCGATGGGGCAATCGCTTTTCACTTTTGCATGGCCTATCATGGGGACGGCACTTAACAAAAGGCATTTTATGTCCCTGAAAGTTGGCGATACCGCCCCGGATTTTGAATTGTCGGACCAGAACAAGAACCCCGTCAAACTGTCGTCTTTGCGCGGCAAAAAGGTGGTGCTGCTGTTCTACCCGCTGGATTTTTCACCCGTTTGCACAACCGAGCACTGCACCTTCGGCCCGGCGATGAGCAAGATCAGTTCGGACCCGAATACCGTGGTGTTTGGCGTCAACTGTGATTCGCCTTTCAGCCATGACGCGTACAAGAAGGCGCACAACATTCCGTACGATCTATTGTCTGACCCGACGCGGAAAATGGTGCAGGCCTACGGCATGTACGCCGGGCTTGAGCCTTACAATTGCGCCAAGCGTGGGACAGTGGTGATCGATGCATCGGGCAGAATCTCGCACTATGAAGAAGTGCCGATGAAAGAGCCCCGCACGGTCGAAGCCATCGCCGCCGCTGCGAGTAAGTAAGGGATGGGCAAGCGTTTATCATGCTTCTGATGCCGATCCGGTCTGATCCTGGCGTGGGATGGACCGGATCGGCGTCAGCGCGCGTATGCGCGGGTCGCGAAGATACAGTCCCAGCCACAGCACCACGCCGAACAAAGCGGGGAAAAGGATCTGCGGCAGGGGATCGCCGTTACGGACGTGGACGTCCACCGCGCCGCCGAGATAGCCGGTCAATAGGATCGCGCCCAACACTGCGGTCTGCGGGACCAGATACAGAATGATCGAACACAACAGCACGATGCCCAACGGCAGCATCACACCTTGCGAATAGCCCAGTTTGGTCGTGTTCTCGACGGCGACTGCGGGCTGGAGAATATTCATCACAACGCCCATCAGCAGGAGCGGAATGGGCAGGAGCGTCAGAACCCATCCGACAATGCGGGCCGGTCTGGAGACGGTGTGTGTGGGTGTTGCCATTGATTTCCCTCGTGTAAAACCATTTTCGATCGCCTTACTCCGCGACCATCACCATCCAACTGACGCCAAAGCGGTCTTCGAGCATGCCGTAGCGTTCGGACCAGAATGTCTGGCAAGGCGGCATCGTGATCGTCCCGCCCTGAGCCAGCGCGGCGAACGCCCTATCAACATCGGCGACGGTCGGAACGGTGAGAACCAGCGAGAATCCGCTATGTTTTCCATCATCGGGGTTGCAGCCATCCGATGCCATCACCTGCGTCTGCCCGATGCGGAAACTGGTGTGCATGATCTTGTTTTCAAACCCGGCACCAAGCATTCCATCCGGAACCGGGTGCGGCGAATCGCTGAATCGCATTGAGGGCTCGATCTGTGCCCCGATCGCCTCCTTGTAAAACGCCAGCGCTTCCTCGCATCGACCCCCAAAGTACAAATAAACCTGAACCAGTGTCTTTTCCATAATCTTGCCTCCCGTGTGTGACTTTTTGTCGCATCTGACGTGGACGATCTTTTACCATCGGCAGAAATTGCTTGCAATTGATGCGTACGCGCGTAAATTGCCGATGTCAGATTGGGTAACTTCGGTTGCTCAGGATCGCGTGACAGCCCGCCAAGGATGGTGGACGGCGAGATCCGCTCTTGTTTCGCGTGCGAAAGGCCAGGATGGCTATGTCGACGCGCACCTCGCAAAGTGCCCACGCACAGCCCATGACGCACCTGTGGCAAATGCCACTGTTGATGTTGTCGCTTGCGCTGTTCGGTTACGCCGCTTATTTGTTGTGGGATCCTAAGCCGGGCCCGACCGTTGAAGAACGGCTCGCGGACGTGCGTACGCTTCTGAAGATGGAGCGTCCCGAGGCCGCCGTCGAGCGGCTGAAAAAGCTGATCGTCACCGACAACCTCAACCCCGATCAGCAGGCCCGCATCCATCTGCATTTCGCCGAAGCCTTGGAGCTGTATCAGGATCTGAAGCACCTGACGATTCCGGCGTTGCAGATTCGCGTGATCGAACAGACCCGACTTGCAGTTGCCAGTGGGATGCGACTCGATGGCCCGGCACAGCGGCGCCTCGGCAAGGCGTATGAGTTGCTCGGAAAAACCGATGAAGCGCTCGATGCCTACAAACGCGCTGCCGCGCTCGATCCGGATCGGTCGCTGCGACTCAGCCGCAAGATCGTCGATATGCTCATTGAACGCGGCGACGTGCAGGCGGCGGACCTGGCGATCCAGGATTACCTCAAAGACACCACCATCGCCGACGCCGAACGCGCCTGGGCACTGGGTCAGCGGGCGACGATTTTGGTCGATCAAAGTCGCTTTATTGATGCCCGCGTGTTGCTCGATCAAGCCCTCAAACTCACTGCCGATCAGGAGCAGGAGGGGGAGATCAATTATCGACTCGGCTACTGCGCCTGGAAGCTAGGCGACCCTGCAGAGGCCGAGCGATATCTACGGGTGGCGCGTGAACAGTTGCGGTCGCGACATCCGCTGGATGCCGATGCCTGCCTGCTGCTGGGCGATATCGCCCGATCGCGCGGGAACCCGGAAGAAGCCAAGTCGTTCTATCAGAATGTGGTGGTCAATCATCCGGATTCGCGGATCGCGCCGCTGGCGCGCCTCGGCCGCGGATTGTCGCGCGCGATGCTTCGCGAAGACGAAGCGGCGATGAGTGATCTGATCGATGTTGCCAAAGAGATCGATCAGCGATCGTCCCGGAACCGATTCCGCACGCAGGGCATTGAAGCGCTTCAACACGCCGAGCGGTTGTTCAAATCGCGTGGCAATTATCAGGCCGCGATCGAGCTGATGTCGTACGAATTGATGCTTCAACCCGAGGCACCGTCCGATTTCCTGGCGAGGCTGGCATCACTCTATGAAAGCCGCGCCGATCAGGTCGAAACGACCATTCCGGATGCGTTGGGTGCTGAGAAGATTCGCCGCCAGCAGCAGGTGCGCGATTACCGCACCAAGGCCGGCGAAGGCTACATCGGTTACGCCCAATCGCTGATCCCCGGCGACGACAAGCAGTACGGTGATTCGCTGTGGCGCGGGATCGGGTTGTACGAACGTGCCGACAACATGCAGGCGCTGGTCGCGGCGCTGGAGGTGTTTGTCGCCGAGCGCCCAGAGGATGCGCTGGCACCGGACGCGATGCTGCGACTCGGTCGGGCGTTTCAGGCGCAGGGACAACTCGACAAGTCGATCGATATCTATCAGAGAAACCAGTTTCGCTATCCCAAATCGCTCGCCGCCGCCAAGAGTGCCGTGCCGCTGGCGCAGGCGTTCATCGCCAAAGGCCCGGAGGCCTACGCCAAGGCCGAGAATGTCCTATCCAGCGTTTTGGACAACAACCCGCTGCTCGATCCGTCGTCGAACGATTTCCGGCAGTCCCTCTTCGAACTCGGCCAGCTCTATTGCCGCACCGGCCGGTATGAAGAAGCGGTGGTACGACTGTCAGAGTTTCAGAAACGATACCCCTCCGATGAGCGACGCGGGCAGGTGCTATTCCTGATGGCCGACAGCTATCGCAAGAGCGCACAGCAACTGCAATCCAAGTTGGCGCTAGCCAGCACCGACGCCAACCCCGGTTTCGATCCGGCCGAGATGCAGACCGCCCGGCGTGATCGACTCACCAAAGCCAAAAGCCACTACGATCAAGTCGTTGATCTCTTCCGCGATCACCTCCCGACCCAGAACCCCGAAAAGCTCTATTACAAACTCGCCCATTTCTATCGCGCCGATTGCCTGTACGACTTGGGCGAATACGAAAACGCGATTTCGCTGTACGACAATGCAGCGTTTCGTTTTCAGGATGACCCATCTTCGCTGGCGGCGTATGTGCAGATCGTCAACGCGTGGTGTCGCCTGGGCAAGACCGAACAAGCCAAGGCCGCCAATGAGCGGGCCAAGTGGCTATTGCGACGTATTCCCCCCGAGGCGTTTACCGACGGAACGTTTTCGATGCCCAAGGAATATTGGGAACAGTGGCTGAAGTTTACGAACGAATCGGGGATGTGGTGAATGACCATGGCAAACGCGACCGATTCAATCACACACCTCACTGAGCAGCTTGCCTGCTATCGCAAACTGTCTCGCCTCTGCGAATTGCAGCGGCAGTATGTCGAGCAGAACCAGACCGATCAGTTGCTCGATGTGCTGGAACAACGCGGCACGATCTTGTCCGAGATCGGCCGACTCGAGGAACTGGTCTCGCCGCTGAAACGCAACTGGTCCGAAGCGTCGGCGTCGATGTCGGAAACCGATCGCGCATCTGCACTGGAGATGCTGGCCGAGACGAAAGTGTTGTTGATGCGGATCACGCAGGCGGATCAGGATGATGTGCTGCTGTTGCAGCAGCGAAAACTCAACGTCGGCAAGCAGATCGCCGCGACAACCACCGCGCGGGCGGTGAACAATCGTTACGCCGCCAATGCGTACGGTGCGGGATCGGGATCGAAACTGAACGTGCAAAAATGACAATGGTCGACGCCCCAACTTCACCGCCCACATCCGCCCAGCGGATCGAAGAGCTAGGCCGGATCATTCTCGCCTATAGCGAGGTGACCGAGAAGTTGCAGCAGTCGCACGATCAGTTGAAAAATCGGATCGAACACCTGCAATCGGAGTTGAGCGAAAAGAATCGCGAACTGGAGCGTCGCACGCGATTGGCCGCGTTAGGCGAGATGGCGGCGGGGTTGGCCCATGAGATTCGTAACCCCCTTGGCGGCATACAGTTATACGCGTCGATGCTGGCACAGGACGTCGCCGACAGACCCGATAGCGCCCGAACGGTCCAAAAAATCGTCGGCGGGGTGAAGCGGGTCGAAGAACTCGTCTCGCAAGTGCTGCATTTTACCCGCGAGATCAACGCCCACCCCTCGGCATGTGATGTTGTGGAAATCGTCGAAGAAGCCGTTGACCTGGCCAAAGGACGCGCCAGCGCGTCAGTGCGGTTTGAGATCGATCTTCCGACGCAATTAAAAGCCAACGTTGATTCGCGGCTGTTGAGTCAATGCGTTCTAAATCTGGTGCTCAATGCCGTCGAAGCGGTCGGCACCGAAGGCGTGGTGCGCGTGACGCTGGCGGCGACCGAGGGCAAGTCGTTTACGCTCGTGATCGAAGACAACGGCCCGGGCATCCCCGCCGACGTGTTGGACCGGATTTTCAACCCGTTTTTCACAACCAAGGATGAAGGCACGGGTTTGGGCCTCTCGATCGTTCACCGGATCGTCGAAGCCCACAACGGCACGATCTCGGCGACGAATCGAGTGAGCGGTGGGGCGAAATTTGAGATACGGGTTTAAGAGATAACCAAGGACGGTTGCTATGGCACGAATACTGGTATGCGATGATCAAGAGTTGATGCGGGATTCGCTGGCAAGTTTGCTGGCGCGAGACGGGCACGAAGTGGTGGCGGCGGGGGATGGGCCGCAGGCGCTGCAACGGATCGCGTCGGGACGGGTCGATCTGCTGATCACCGACCTCAAAATGCCCAAAATGACCGGCATCGAACTGCTCACCGAGGCCAAGAAGCTCAGGCCTGATCTGCCGGTGGTTTTGATGACCGCATTCGCCACCGTGCAGACCGCCGTTGAGGCGATGCGGCTGGGGGCGTATGATTACATCCAAAAGCCCTTTGAAGGCGACGAGATCAAGCTGCTGGTCGATCGCACGCTCGAACACGCCCGGCTGAAAGTGGAAAACGCCGCACTCAAGAGTGCCGTGCAAGATGCCCAGGCCCCGCGCCCGCTGATCGGGCTCGCCGGGGGGATGGATCAGATCAAACGCAAGATCGAACTGGTCGCCAAGTCGTCCGTCACCGTGCTGGTGCGCGGCGAAAGCGGGACCGGCAAGGAAGTGGTCGCACGAGCGATCCACCAAGCCAGCGAGCGCCGCGAGCGTCCGATGCTGGCGGTCAATTGTGCGGCACTATCGGAAAATTTGCTGGAATCCGAACTGTTTGGCCATGAAAAAGGGGCGTTTACCGGTGCCGACAAAGTCCGTCGAGGCCGATTCGAACTCGCCGACGGCGGGACGCTGCTACTGGACGAAATCAGCGAGATCGCCCCGGGTCTGCAAGCCAAACTGCTTCGCGTGCTGCAAGAATGCAGTTTTGAGCGTGTCGGCAGCAGCACGACGCAAATGGTCGATGTCCGCGTCATCGCCACCACCAACCGCGATCTGGAAGCAGAAGTCGCCAAGGGTAATTTCCGACAGGATTTGTTCTATCGTCTGAATGTCGTGCCGATCGACCTGCCGAGTCTGCGTGAGCGGGCGGATGATGTGCCGGAGTTGGTCAAGCATTTCCTGCACCGGATCGCCCGGCGGGACGATCAGGCGTTTAAGCATGTCGAATCTGAAGCGATGCGGCTACTTCAGCGTTATCCCTGGCCGGGCAATGTGCGGGAATTGCAGAACATTATCGAGCGTGCGGTGATTCTGGAGACCGATCCGGGCGTGATCCGTGCCGAAACGATCGCCCCGTGGCTGCGCATCCCCGATCAGAACAACGTCGCCGCCGCTCAGGAGTTGGCGGGCAAGCCGCTGGCGGATATCGAGCGGCAGGTGATCATGTCCACGCTCGAGCGTTTCCGAGGCCACCGCGTCAAGACCGCCTCCGCGTTGGGCATCGGCGTTCGCACCCTGGGCATGAAACTGAAAAAGTGGAAGGAAGATGAGGGCGCAGTGATGGAAGAAATTGGCGCATAAATTGCGCCCGAGGCGCAGAAACGGCGCGTTTCGCGTTTCGTGACTCGTGCTTCGCAATCGCATTCGCTCACGAATCACGAACCACGAGCCACGAATCACGATCTGGCACGGTTCTTGTTGCAGGAGTTTCAACCGATGTTCATCGAACGGCTGATGAATCAAGGCAACGCACCATTGCTGGAGCAGATGGTGAAGTTCAGCCAGGCCCGGCATCGTTTGCTGGCCGAGAACATCGTGAACGTATCGACGCCCAATTATCGACAAAAGGATTTGTCGATCGAGCGTTTTCAGCACCTGCTGCGAGATCGTGTTCAAACCCGCAAGGAATCGGCCCCCGGGCGCACCGATTTTGACGATATCAACGTCGAAACCGAGAACCCGGAAAGCAATATCCTTTTCCATGACCGCAACAACCGTTCGGTCGAGCAGTTGATGAGCGATCAGGCCCAGAACGCCCTGATGCACAATCTGATGACCGAGTTGCTGCGAAAACAGTTTAACTCGATCCAGAACGCGCTGAGGGAACGGGTGACGTAAGAGATTTTTGAATTGTGATTTTTGATTTGCGATTGAAGAAATCCCAAATCGCAATTCCAAAATCGCAAATCGTCGGGAGCGACCATGTTTGACGTGCTTGAAATGGGTGCATCCGGTTTGGTGGCGCAGCGGTCCAGGATGGACACGATCGCCAGCAACGTGCTGAACATGACCACCACCCGCAATGAAAAGGGCGAGAGCATCCCGTTTCGTCGCCGGATGGTGATTTTCCAGGCCGGTGCCGCAGGCAACGCCGCCCGCGCGGGTGTGCATGTCAAAGAGATCAAACTCGATCCGACCCCGTTTAAGGAGCGTTACGAGCCAGGCCATCCCGACGCCGACGCCCGCGGGATCGTCAAATACCCGAATATCGACATGGCC
>JBGSMH010000498.1:0-12141 GCA_041740275.1 Phycisphaerae bacterium | reverse complement strand
GCGCGATCCGTGGGCGTATTTCAAAATCAATGACCGCGCAGCGCGGCGTACAACAGCCGCCAACTCTCCATCGAAGCCGGTTTCATCCGTACCAGTGAGCGACCGTACGCCCGCGCCGCATCCACTCGACCGACCTTCAGTGCCCGCCAGCCCCACTTGCGAATTTGTTCATCCACCGGCGGGGGTCGCCAGTAATCCTTCATATTCAGCTCGGGTACCGGCAAGCCGCGTCGCTGGCAGGCTTCGGCGAGGATCAGCGATTTGTGCCGCATCTGCGTCTCGTTTTTGGCAAAACTAAACGCCTGATAATGCCTTCGGTACTTTAGGAGAATCTCGGGCAGGTTGGCCACCCTGCCGATCTCCGCCAGGCGAAGCCACAGGTCCAGATCCTCTGATCCGTTGAATTGTGCGCGGTACGGACCGACGCGTTCGTAGGCGTCCCGTCGAAACATCGCCAGCGGGTGCCGGATCGCACCGCCGCTCCCACGCATGAGTTGGGCGTCGATTTCTTCGTGGGTGGTCTTGGCGATGTCATCGCCGATGGGGATATTGTAGGGATCGATCAGTTCGACCGATGCGCCGACGACGACCACGTCCGAGTGATCACGTAAGAACGCGACTTGCCGGGCAAAGCGTTCGGGCAATGCCAGATCGTCGGCGTCCATCCGCGCGATCAGCTCACCTTTGGCGGCGGCGATGCCGTCGTTGATTGCGCCGGTATGGCCAGTATTTAGACGCGAAATAACCCGTACACGGGCGTCGCGCTTCTCATAAGACCGTAGCAGTTCCAGCGTGTGATCGGTCGATCCGTCGTCAACGACGATCAGCTCAAAATCGCCGAAGGTTTGGCTTAAAATGCTGTCGATCGCCGAGGCGAGGTATCGAACCGCATTGTACGCGGGCATGACGCAAGAGACCGTGGGCACTGCCCCAACTGGGCAGACCAGAGACGTGTGTGATCGGGCGAGGGGGATGTCGCCAAAGCAAGCCTCGACTTTCTTGCGGAGGCGCGAGCGTTGACCCGAAAAGCGAAAGAATCGGAAGTAGCTTCGTCCAGCCGAGGCCAGATCGGGTGCGACGACGCCGGCGTTGATCGCATCTTCCCACCGCGTGCGGGCATCGCTGCGGCTGACCCGCTGCGCCAATCGCTCGGCAGCTTGAAAGATCAGCCCGGCGAGCATCCGCCTTCGCGGTTCGGTCAACTGATCGTGCGCCTTGAGAATTTCGATGGCGCGAAACATCGTATCGGCGCGCGACCGCAAAAGCGGCGGTTTGACCGCGTCCTTGCCGATCGATTCCCGCTCCTGTCCCGGCCGCCGCCAGTAATGATCGATCTGATCAACCTTTTGATATTTGATCCCGCTGGCCAGTGCCGTCAGGTGAAACAGCCAGTCCTGTGCGACGCCGACGGATTCGTCCCAGGTTCCGACGCGACGGATCGGATCCGTCCGCCAGATGGGCGAAGTGGTTTGCCACGGTACGTCCCACTTCAGCAGTCGATCCAGATCATTTTCGTCCGTGAAGACGTTCCAGCGCGTGCGCGTGTCGCCGGGGGTTTCGCGGAAGACCTCGCAGGCGTAGATCGCGGCGTCCAGGTCAGTCTGTTGCTCCATGAACGCCACGCGGCCAGCGAGGCAATCGGGCGCCAACAGGTCATCGGAATCCAGCAGGATCAGATACTTACCCTTGGCCGCTTCGATGCCCGCATTTCGCGCCGCCTGCGCGCCAGTCTTTTCTTTGGTCAGTTGGATATGGCGAACCCGCGAGTCGGCGGCTTCGATCTGTTGCAGACGTGCCATCGTATCATCGGCCGAGTGATCATCGACAACGATCGCCTCCCAGTCGTCAAACGATTGGGCGCGGACCGACGCCAGCGTCTGGCTCAGCAGTTCGCCGCGGTCGTGGGTGGGGATGATGATCGAAACGATGGGCATTGCGGAATTTCGATTTTCGATTTTTGATTTGCGATCGCCAATAAGCAAAAATCGCAAATCCCAAATCCAAAATCGCAAATCTTCTCATTCGCTCCAGGTACAGGGCAAGACGACCACGCTCTGTTTGCCCGTGGGCAGTTTGCCGGTGCCGAGAACGTCGTTGAACACCACCTCGATTTGCGCGGCACGTTCGACCTTCTCCAACATATTGTACCCGTCGGCCAGCACCAGATCGACGGTGTAGCTCGCCGGGGCAAGGGGGAGCGATGGGACATCGCAGTGGAGCGTCATCTCGTCGGCACCGCGGAACGTCAGACCCTTGTGGTATTCGGTGTGAAATAGCGCCACCCGCTGCCCGCGGGCGTTGTTGATGCCGATGCCGAGTGTCAGATTGCCCGGCACGTCGGCAAAGTTTCGCATGGTCACATCAAACCCGACGCTGGTCCCGACCGGCACCATCACGCTGTTGCCGCTGGCAGTGCGAACGTTGATCTCGTGGAAGACCGGTTCGTGATCTTCGATCTTGCTCGTACGTGGCTTCTTCGACAGCGGCAATGCGTCCCCGGCAGCAGCCTCGTCCAGATAGGCGCGAATACCTTGCTCGACCGGCATCTTTGCGCTCGAACAACCTTTTTTCATGTGTACGACGGTCGTACAGAGCGACGCGATCGCATCCATTGAGTGGCTGACAAACAGAATCGTGCGTCCCTGACGCATCACGTCGCTCATCTTGCCCAGACATTTTTGCTGAAACGCCTGATCACCCACCGCCAGCACTTCGTCGACGATCATGATCTCCGGGTCCAGATGGGCCGCGACGCTAAACGCCAGTCGCACGTACATGCCCGATGAGTAACGTTTGACCGGCGTATCCAGAAACTTGCCGACCTCGGAAAACTCAACGATCTGATCAAACTTCTGCTTGATCTCATTGCGGCCCATGCCCAGAATCGCGCCGTTGAGATAGATGTTTTCCCGTCCGGTCAATTCCGGGTGAAACCCCGTACCGACTTCCAGAAGAGAGCTGACCCGTCCGCGCATCACCGCACGACCTGATGTGGGTTCGACGATGCGCGATAGCACTTTTAACAGCGTGCTTTTGCCCGCACCATTTCGGCCAATCAGTCCGATGACCTCGCCGCGCTGGACTTCAAACGACACGTCATTGAGGGCCCAGAATACGTCGTCGCCGCTGGAGTAGTCCTCGTTGAACTTCCGTGCCACGCGCAGCGGGTTCTTGATCAAATGCTTGATCGTTGCCCCAAACGAATCGGACTGGTCTTCCAGCCCGATGCGATAGGCCTTCTTGATGTTTTCGACACTGATTGCGGGTTTGGTCATAGGGATGGTGGGGCTTGGGGCCTCGGGCTTAGGGCTTGGTGGGCATGGAGCGGGTTTTATCCCTAAGCCCCAAGCCCTAAGGCCCAAGCCCCGCATTTAAGCGATGTCAGCGAACCTCCGCTCGACACGTTTGAAGTAAAACAGTCCGACGACAAACAGAAGCGAACAGAGCACGATGGAGCTGGTCAATTGCAGCCACTGCCACGGCTCGCCGAGGATCGCCGAGCGAAAGCCTTGAACGATCCCGGCAAAGGGGTTCAGCGCCAGCCACGGACGATAGTCCACTGCATAAATCACCTGCCCGGCGGCGTCCAGAAGCGTGTTACCTTGCTCATCCTTGGCGGCCCGCGTAAAGATCGTCTGCGGGTAGACCACCGCCGTCAGCCAGATGCCCAATTGGGTGATGAAGGGGATGATGAATCGCAGGTCGCGAAACATGATCGTCAACGCCGACAGCAGATACGCCGTCCCCAGCGCCGCGACCACCATCAACACTGTTAGCGGGATGACAAAGATAATCTGCCAGCTTGGCATAAATGCCCCGCCGGTGCTGATGATGTAGTAGGTGAGCATCAGCGTGAAGATGATCGACGACATGAACAGATCAACCGCCGACGATCCGATCATCGCACTGGGGATGAAGATACGCGGCAGATAGATTTTGCTGAGTAGCGCCTGGTTGTTAACCAGCGACATCCCGCCACCATTGATGGCAGACTGAAGGAACAGCCACGGGAGCAGGCCGCTGTAGATATAGATCGGGTAGGGCGTGTTGCCGATGGTGCGATTGGCGAAACCGGCGAACTTGCCGACCACGGTATAGATCAGCACGCTGGCCAGCGGAACGACGATCGCCCACGCCGCACCGAACATCGCCTGCTTGTATTTGACCTTGACGTCGCGCCAAACGAGGAAGAACAGCAGTTCACGGTGCGTGATCAGCTCTTTCCAGTCGATGCCGATCCATCCCTTTTTGGGACGGATGATGGTTTCCTGGTAGACCTTTTCGGATGAAACGGCTTCGGGAACGGGGTTTTCAGTGGCGGTTACGCTCATAGATGCTTGCGACATAAATACCTGTCCCCGCCTTACAATCAACCCAAAGTGCCTATTTTGCCAACACTACCTGAAGGCTAGATCGGTCTATAACGTCCCACAGTTGAGTGAAAACAGCGTGAGAATCGGTCGAAATGACCCATTCCAACGATAGATTAGCGCAGATTTAACCCGTTTAGGCGCAGGTTTACCGACGCATGGACAATTCTGGAAGTCAGTGAAGGCTAAACCGTCACCCGACGCCCACCCACCGAAAGCGGGACAGGCTGGGGTTGTGGGACGTACGATGGCTCGATCGCGATCTGCAACGGACGCCTCCGCCCGGCGGCGGGGAGGCCTTCTTCATCGACGATCCGCTGGATCGCCATGATCCCCTCAATCAACGTCTCCGGACGAGGCGGACAGCCCGGCACATACACATCGACGGGCATGAATTGGTCGATCCCCTGCACCGTCGCATACGCATCAAATACCCCGCCCGTGCTGGCACAGGCCCCCATGCTGATCACCCATTTGGGCTCGGTCATCTGCTGATAAATGTGCTGCAAAACCGGCATCATCTTGATCGTCACCCGACCGGCGACGATCATCAGGTCGCTTTGCCGCGGGCTAAAACGCATCGCTTCGGCCCCGAATCGCGAGATATCGTACCGGCTGGAGGCAGTCGCCATCAGCTCGATCCCGCAGCACGCCGTCGCAAACGGCATCGGCCACAAACTCGACCGCCGCGCAAAGTTCACCACACGCTTGAGATTCGTGGTCAAAATGTTGTCAGGCAATGTGTGCGGATCGTACATGGCGAACGATTATAGGGGGGCGAGTCGGAAAATACAGAACGATAGCCAGAGTGGAACTGATTTGGCCGAAGATCTCGGGTTGCCGCTTGATCGCGATTCAGTGCGAACACGATACAATAAGTTCTCCCTACGAAGCCATGGACAACCCGAATCGAAGCGTTACGACACTACTACCCCCGCGACGTCGCGGAAGGCCTGGTAAACCAGAAGAATCACAATGCGGTTCTGTCCCGCTTTAGGCTTCATCGCCCCGTAGCTCGAAGCAGATAGGGGTGATGCGAAAAGTAATTGTTTAGTGGTGCAAACACCGTCGATGGTAATATGTTGTTCGCGACACGGTCGCATGTGGGAGGAACTATGGCATATGATCTTTTGGGTTGGCTCGGGTTTGCAGTTCTCTGTTTTTACGCCATCACTTGGACATGGGGAATTCGCGTGAAACTTGACGCGGGTATTCCTTTCGTATCCGCAACGACGTTCTTCGTAATTTCGGCGTTGCTGGTCGGGTTTGGCTATATAGGACGGATTCACTCATGGTGGTTGGTCCCCGCTGGATTCATCTGGAATTTTCTCGCGCTATACGCTGTATTAACTAGAATACCACTTCTGTTTGAAATAGTAGTTCTGCCCGCGGCGCTTTATTCCAGATTAGTCCGCATTGGAATTCCGCCACAAGAAATCAGGGCGAGCCAGAAAGCCGCGATAGAACGGGCTATCGACCACGTGATGCAGCGCGAAGAACGCGAAAAGACTGTTACGGGGCCGAAAGCATTTACAGTTGAGGCACGCGCAGCAATCGACTCCCAACAAGGAGCGTTGTTCGACGCCATTGTAAACGCGTATATTTATGCGAATACGCAAGATAGGACTGTTCAAGACGAAGAGAATGGAGAGAACGAGACAACCGATCCCTATGACCACATTCCGGGGTTTCTAAAAACACTCGCAAACCCAACCTGCTTTTTGTTTGTCCAAACGCTTTACAACGCAAGCTTTCCAACGCATGTTTCCGTGAACGGGCAACGCATCCGTATTCTTGAGCCGGACGAACTCGTCAAAGATAGAGCATCCATTATTGGCAGTTTCAACCTTGTGTTTGGCGGCCGGCGAGGATGGAACGAAATTGCCGCAAAATACGAGAAAATGGGTTACGACAGAAAGCGGCTTGAGACTCTCTGCGTTCGCTGGCTTGAAGGTGATAGTCACAATGCTGAGTTTTTCAATGAGTGCTTGCGGGTCGACGGCTTTGATCGACAGTTGAAGGCTGCAACTATTTCCAAGGATGGACATTGGGGTTCGGACGAGGACATGCTGCACTTAGCAGGCTACAAGCAGTTCAAGGCGCAATATGCATCCGACGGCGGTAACCCGGACGACCTAGACGAGTTGATGCGAGCAATGATGGATGTCGACCAAACTCGATATCAGGAACTCCGCAAAAGGATGGGAGCGTAGGATCAGAACCTTTCGTCAACCATGGCCGCTGTGGTCTAGGTAAACATTTGGTACTGAAATTTCTTGTTGCTCGCGTTGATCTCGCACTGCCCCCCGAGATTGCACCATTGTCGGCGAGGACATTGATGAGTGCGTTAATTCATCCAGATTCGGACGGTGAAAGCCATGTATCCTGAACACTTGTACGAACTCGATATTCAACTGCAGACGTGCATCGATAACTTTGCCGACGACTTGACGAACTTTTGGACGGAGCGCCTTGACGCCGATGAATGGTGCCAAGTGAATGACTTACGACGGGACGCTCAAGACATCGCTTCAACTCTGCGGAAGCGCGCGTTGTCACTTCAGAACATCGGCGACGCATCTACGTTGAACCAGATTTATCAGGTTCGACAGGCCGAATTGAAGGCTGCTGAAGAACGATTTCAGAGCGTCGCAGACCAGTTGCAGTCCAAGCTAAAGTCAAAAGATATTCGAAAAATCTTGGATTCCATCAAGCCAATGTTCATGAATGCAGCCGGACCCGACGATCCGACTGATCGGCCCATGCACATGGTCTGGCAATATCTTTGCATCGAAGATGCTCGCGACGCCACGCACGGATTAGGTGATCGTGTCCGTCGTATATTTCAGCTTGAGGAACTGGTACAGGAACTGCAACGTAATTCGCAGTTACCGCAAGCTACAGTGCACTTTTTGGCATTGGTCAGCCGCACATTCGTCTGGGGCTTTGGTGCCGAGTGCGTTATCGTGTGCCGAGGGGCGATTGATACCGCCTTCCGAGAAAAAGTACCAAATTCCTTGATCGAAACTCGGCGTCGCCAAGGCGGGCATGGATACGGGCTTCAAGATCGAATAGAAGCCGCGTGTCCAGATCTAATAAATGATGAAATTCGCGAAGCCGCCAATACTGTGAAGTGCCGAGGCGACAAAGCAATCCACTTTGATCCGTACGCCACGAAGGATGTGCTTGGGACAATTAAATCGGCGTTGAAAGTGATTGACCGACTCGCACAACTGCCAGACGCGGCATGTGCTGGTTAGTATTCACGTCACATATCCATGAATTCGTCCGCGTTCACTTTCAGGTCGCCTACTCGGGGCATGGGGCGAAGAAATTCCTAAAGCGGCAAACCCGACCGGGACGGGTCACACTATGAAACAGCCGTTTTTTCGAAACGTTTGATGTCGTCGTGGACAGCGACAGCATGGTGTCAGGGGTTCGAGAAAACCGGCGGATTTGCCTGCTTTTACCGCCGACTTTTGGGGTTGGAGGGGATATAGTTGGCTTGTCGTTCGCTGATTGACAAGTGAACAGAAAGGACCAATCTCCGGCCGGAAAGGTAGGAGTTGCAACAGTTGCACGCTGGCGCGCAACACTTGAGGGGTGCCGAAATCGTTAAGTCGCGCGATGGCCAACAGTTGCGTTTTTTGTATGGGTCAAAACGGATGCAACAAATGCAACAAGTGAAAAGGAGTGGGCAGTTGGCGGTGAGCAGTGGGCAGGCCGGGGACGGGACGCAGGAATCAAGTTGGTCTCTGTCTACCCCGCGTTTCTGCGGTGGAATCGTTTTTCCTGAATTGCCTGCAATCAAACCTTTGCGGACAACCTATGGTGTGGTAGAATGATCTTCACACTTCTTACCCGTGAGGCTGATATGCGGAGAATGACCATCGCTTTTGTGGGCTTTCTGATGTTCTGCGGCGTCGGACAGGCGGCGGATGAACCGCTGGCCAGGCTGGAACCGATCCAGAAGGTCGAGATCGGCAAGAACGCCGAGTTCATCGTCAACGGCAAGCCGTTCTTCCCGCTGGCGAGCTGGCTTCAGTCGCCGGGACGGTATCCCAAGCTCCGCGAGTTGGGGATTAACGTTTTCGTGGGCAATCATAATAACACACCGCCCGCCGACGAGATGGCGTCGCTGGCGATGAAGGCCGGTGCCTATGCCATGCCACTTTACAACGGCGTGGGCGCGGGCAACCCGGGCATTTTTGGGTGGATTTTGGATGATGAGCCGGATCTGACCAGCAAGGTGTCCGATGCGGTCGTCACCCCTGCAAAAGGCCTGCGGCTCAACAAAGGCGCACCGCTGTCGGCGATGCTGGATGGCAACCTGAAGAGCGGCGGTGTGGTCGATCCGATGGCTGACGCCGCTTTCACGATCGAACTCAAAGCGCCGGTGACGATCAAAAGCCTTGCCGTCTCACTCGTAGCCGTTAAGGATGACGCCAACGCCCAGCCGACCGAGTTGACGTTCCTCGTCGATGGGAAATCGATCCTGAAAACCCCCGTCGAGACCAAAGTCGGCCAACAGAAGTTTGATCTGACCGAGGCCGCCACATTTCAGAAGCTGGAAGTGCAGGTGTCTGCCGCCAAGCAAGGAAAGCTGGTATGGGGGTTGATCAACGAAATCGAAGGCTTCGACGCCGATGGTAAAAACGTGCTGAAATCCGAACCCTACGGCAAGGTCCATCAGTTGCCCGAGGAGACGCTGGCCAAGTACAACAAGATCAAATCCGCCGACCCGGGTAAGCCGGTTTGGCTGACCGTGACCGCGCGGTTCCTGCCCAATTACGAGGGCTGGCACAAGGTTCCGGTCGAAACGATCCGCCCGATGTATGCCAAGTGGGCACAAGCGAACGATGCGTTCGGCACGGACATCTATCCGATCTACGGATTCAACAAGCCCGAATGGCTGTTGGACAACATTGTCGCGCTCAAAAAGATGCGCGAGCTGGCCGGTCCGAATCGGCCTCTCTACATCTGGATCGAAACCGGCAACGGCGGCCAGCAGCAGAGCCCGACCAGCAAAGTCGAGCCCAAGCACACGCGCGCCGAAGTCTGGATGTCGATCATCGCCGGGGCGCGGGGCATCGGCTATTTCACGCATGCCTGGAAGCCGACCTTCAGTGAGTTCAACTGCGACGAACCGATGCAGGCCGAATTAAAACGATTGAACACCCAGATCACCCGGCTCGCGCCCGCGATCTGTGCCGCACCCGCGAAGGTCAAGACCGAGATCGCATTCGACAACGGCGTCAGCGGGCACCTGATGGCCAACGACGCCGAAGGCGGGCTGTTCATCGTCGCCCAAAACCTGGATTTGTCCGGCAAATCCGCCAAAGCAAAGATCACCGTCGAAGGCCTGCGGGCAGGTACGAAAATCGAAGTCATAGATGAGTCCCGCACAATCGTGGCCGCGGAGGGGTTGTTTGAAGATACGTTCGACGCGCTGGCGGAGCATGTTTATCGGGTGATGCGGTAGGGCGAACGAATACGTTTATTTCACTCGGTCACCGCATGCTTGCAGCGCAATGACGGCATTGCAGAGTAAGACAGAGATCGCTCCAGAAGTCCGAGTTGATCTCCGCGATTTCTGCGGCTCTGCGGTGAAATCGGTTTTCAGCATCTTGCCGACCGTCGGGCTTTGACCGGTGTGGAAGACTGCGATATCACGCGTTCTTCTCCAAGGAGCCTCTCATCCAAATCGATCTTCAAGACAAACTCGCGCTGGTCACCGGCGGTAGTGGCGAACTTGGCCGGGCGATGGTGCGGACGCTGGCAAGGTGTGGTGCGAACGTGGTTGTCCATTTCAACCAGTCATCTGCCGCGGCGACGAAGTTGCGCAACGAGGTCAAGGCGCTGGGCCGTCAGGCGATGACCGTGCAGGCAGACATCACGCAGGAGAAATCGGTTATGGCGATGCGCGATGCGGTCAATCGCGAACTGGGCGAGCCCGATATCATCGTCAACAACGCAGTGATCAAGTGTGCGCCCTGGATGTCCGTGCTGGAGACGCCGGTGGCGAGCTATCGCAGCCAGTTTGAGTCGTGTGTGCTGCAGAACGCGCTGATGGCCAAGGCGTTTGTTCCCGCAATGAAAAGCAAACGATGGGGCCGCGTCATCGGCATTAATACCGAGTGCACCATTCAGTGTACGCCTACGCAGTCGGCCTACGTCTCGGGCAAAGGCGGGATGGATCGGCTGTTGCGAGTGCTGGCGCGTGAGGTCGGCGAGTTTCAAATCACCGTCAATCAAGTCGCCCCCGGCTGGATGATCAGCGACAAGTACCGCGCCAGCGGCGAAACGAATCCCGAGTACGAAAAGAACGTGCCCTTGCGTCGCCGTGGGGAAGATCAGGACATCGCCAACCTCGTGGCGTTCCTCGCCAGCGACTTGGCCGGCTATATCAGCGGCCAATACATCAGCGTATCCGGCGGGAATGTGATGCCGACGATTTGAGGGGATGATCACGAGTATTGGAAGTTTTGAGAAGGATGAGCGCTATGAGAATCGTCATCTGGAACTGCAACATGGGCTTGCATAGTAAGATCGGTCGGCTGATCGCACTGAAGCCGGACATCGCGATCATTTCCGAGTGCTCGTCACCGTCGATCCTGACTGAGAAAGCCGGCCTGTTCATGCCGCCCCAATACGAGTGGGTCACTGGAAACAGCGATCACAAAGGATTGGCGGTGCTGGCGTTCGGCGAGTATCGAATCAAGCCAATCCCCCGTGACGACGACGGTGTTCGATTCGTGTTGCCGGTACAGGTCGAAGGACCGGTCAGTTTCCCGCTGATGGCGGTTTGGGCGTTCAATCAGTCTGACGGGATCAAGCACACGGATCCGGGTCCCGTGTCGCGAGCGCTGAAGCACTACCGTAGCTTTCTTGCCAGCGGACCGGCGATCATCGCTGGCGACTTCAACAACCACTTCTACTTCGACCAGCCCGGCCGCGGCTGCAACCACGCGAACACACTCGGCGTTATGGACGAACTCGGCATGTTCAGCGCCTATCACGAGGCGCGCAAAGAACCGGCAGGAGAGGAATCGACGCCGACGTATTACTGGTATCGCGATATCGCCAAGCCGTATCACATCGACTATTGCTTCCTCGCCAATGCGTGGAAACCCCGACTCCGGACGTTAACGGTGGGTTCGCCAGCGGAATGGCTTTCGCACAGTGATCATATGCCGCTGGTTGTTGATCTGGAGTAACCCCGAACGAATGTCGGATAGTGAATTGGGGTGCTGCCTTTCTCCCCGTCGCTTGGTCGATTTGTCGGCGCATGTCCAAACAAAATGTTGCGTCAAATTATACCTTTTAGTATACTTTTGTCGTGACCCGCCGCCAAGCGATTGCCACCATTCAGGAGTGCGTGGAGCACGGACGTGTTCAATTTGTAGAACACTTTACGACACGTCTTGCCCAACGCGGTCTGTTCTGGGCGGATGTGCTGGCGATTATTGAGCAGTGCGCCCATGCCCGTGAAGACGGGCTCGATGAGTTTGGCCGGCCACGATGGTTGCTGCGCGGGCAGGCAGCCGACGACCTGACGGCCGAGTTGTTAGCGGTGCTCGATCATGACGACCGAGGCAACATCGTCGTGTTCATCACGATTTATTTTGAGGATTAACCATGCCGATCCCGATGGAACAAACCGTGCCCTACACTATGCCACTGCCCGATGGCAGCATGATGTTTCTGCGGCTGCCTGAGCACATGACCGGTCGCGACCGCAACGGTGGTTTGACCTTCAATCTTGAGGGCA